>CAYQMP010000145.1:0-5138 GCA_964418615.1 uncultured Chthoniobacter sp.
GGTGAATTCGACAAACTCGTTGAAGCCCCCGCGGATGCTCGCGTTGAAACCGGTGTGCAAGACGACGGCCGTCGAGGCCTTGCGGGGGATCATGTAGTCCGGCGTGTCGTTGCCGTCGGTGGGCAGCCACACCATGGTCCCGGCGGCCATCATGGCTTCGCCCATGACCGGCAAATAATCCTCAGGAGAGCCCCCCAGCGCGCCGAGCCCGAGCGAATATTCCGTCTCGAAAAAAGGTTTGCCCGCGACCAGTTCCGGAGTGATGGCGCATTCGATCACGTTGGCGATGTCGCCGAGGATGTCGATGGTGCCTGCCGCGCTTCCCACAGTGTGAAAGGCGAATATCCCGGCTGCCGTTTTGTGGCATTCGCCTCCCTCGGCGGCGGCGCCGCCGGCTTGCATGGCGCGCACCGCATCATCAGCCGAGGCATAGACCGGAATCATTCCGGAGAGGCCGGACATTTCGATGACCGAAGCACAGAAAGGTTGCAGAGCAGCCAGAGCGAATGGCGCACCGGCGGCCGTGGCGGCCTTCTGCACCCCGAGCAGAAAGCGCACCCCGGCACTGCTCAGATACGAAAGCTCGGCACAGTCGAGCACCAGCGGCGTCGTGACTTTCTCCCCCGCCACCGCGCGCTCCGCCTCCTTGGCGCCAAATCCGTCCAAACGGCCGGCCAAAGAGGCCACACGGACACCGTTTTCCTCGCGGACAGCGATCTTCACGCGGTGAGATTTTTCGTCAGGGTGAGCACGTTCTGCCCGTCCACCCGCGCATAACTCTGCGCGTCGGTGAGTTTCTTGCAGAAGTGCACGCCGAGGCCGCCGATCGGACGTTCCTCGGCAGGCAGCGTAAGGTCGGGATCCTCGCGCAGGAGCGGGTTGTATTCCGCTCCCCGGTCGGTGAACTGCATGACCAGTTTGCCGTCTTCCGCGGACAAATCCACGCGCACGGCTTGCTCGCCGGTGGGAACGCCCCCGTAATCGATAACGTTCGTGACCAACTCCTCCACGATGATCTGCAAGGCGAAGAGATCTTTGTCGGAAAGCCCGGCTTTCTGCGCGAAATCCGCGGTGAAGCCCTCGAGTTTGGTCAACTCGGAGCGGTCGGAGACAAAATCGGCGGTCGCGGTCACGGGAAGCAGAGTTCCACCAGCGAGACATCGTCGTCAAACACGGGCTGGCTATTGATCGCGCGCAGTTGCTCCATGGTCCATGCCGCCGCGTTCTCGCGCGGCGCGCGGGCCAGCAACGCACGCAGATCGTCGTGCGACATCATCGTGCCGTCGTGCCGCGCGATCTCGTAGGCGCCGTCGCTGAAGACAAAAAGGCGCGCATCCCTCGGGATCTCCGCTTCGGCGGAGGCGAACTTCATCCCCGGCATGGCGCCGATGACCGGTCCCTTGGCCGCGAGGACCTCCGTGGTTCCGTCGGACCGCACGAGGATGGACGGCGGATGACCCCCAGCCGCGAAGCGCATGCGGCGCGTGGACGGGTCGTAAATGCCGCACCACGCGGTGAAGAACATTTCGCCGTGTTTTTCCATGGGGAATGCGTTGTTCAGCCCGGCGAGCACTTCGCCCGGGTCGGAAAAATTCACACCGGGCAGGGATTCGGCGCGGATGACATTGAGCACGCTGATCGAAAGCAACGCGGCACCGACACCGTGTCCACAGACATCGAGCAGGCAGATGCCGAACTTGCCGTCTTTTTCGGGTCCGTAGCCGAAGGCATCGCCTCCGAGCGAGGAGGAGGGCAGGAACTGCCAAGCGGCGTTGACCGGACCGTCCTTGATCGGCGCGGGCAGCACGCTCTGCACGTAGGCCGCCGCCTCGGAGAGTTCGGCCGCGAGCTTTTCCTGGCTTTCTTTCAGCGCGGCGAAGGCGGCCTGTTCGGCATCGCGCAGACGTTTGCGGTCGAGCGAGGACCCGATACGCGCGCGCAGGAGCACGGGATTGAACGGCTTGGGCAGGTAGTCCTCCGCTCCCTGCTCGATGCAGGCCACCACGCTTTCGATTTGGTCGAGGGCGGAGATCATAATGACCGGCAAGTGGCGCAGTTTTTCGTCCGTCTTGATCCGCCGCAGCACCTCGCGTCCGTCGATCCCCGGCATCATGATGTCGAGAAGCACGAGGTCGAAATCCTCGGCGGCCAAGCGTTCGAGCGCCGTGGCGCCGTCGTACACGGCCGCGCACGTGTGGCCCTCCTTTTCCAGCCGGCGCTGCAGCACCGTGCAGTTTTCCTCCTGATCATCGACAATAAGGATTTTCGCCGTCACGGCGGCTGGGGTGACAACGTCTGCTTGTGGTAGGGACGGCTGGCCCAGCCGTCCGCTTTCTTCCGTCTCGGACGCGCGAGACCGCGCGTCCCTGCCCTCTCCGACCAAAGCAATCCGCCCCGGCTGGATCTCCCGCGTGATCAATTCGGCCAAGCCGCGCGCCGCACGCCCGATTTTTTCCAAATCCTCCCGCGTGCGCGCATGCTGGTCGCCCTCGAGATCCTCGGCGACGAGTTCGGAATACCCGATGATCTGGTTGAGCGGCGTGCGCAGGTCGTGGCGCAGCGCGGCCACCGCCTCCTCGCCTGATGCGGCGGGATCAGACATTCGGAAGAAACTTTCCGATTTTCTCGAGCAGACGCGGCAGCTCGATGGGCTTGGTGTCGTAATCGTCGCATCCGGCGCCCATCGCTTTTTCGCGGTCGCCGGCCATGGCGTGGGCCGTCAGGGCGATGACCGGGATGGCGGCCAGTTCCGCGTCGGCTTTGATCGTCTGCGTCGCGGTCCATCCGTCCATGACGGGCAGACTCATATCCATGAGGATAAGATCGGGTTTCTCGCTGCGCGCCATGTCGACGCCTTGCTGTCCGTCGACGGCCATGACGATGGCAAATCCGCGGCGTTCCAAGCGGCGCGAGAGCATGTCGCGGTTCATTTCGTTGTCTTCGACGATGAGGATTTTGGGCATGGGTCAGGCGTGGTTGAGTTGGCGGTGGATGACTTCGAGAAGGTTGTCGCGCTGGCCGGCGCCTTTGCGCAAGGTTTCCATGACGCGCCCGGCGAGGTGCTCCTGCTCCGACGGCGAGAGGTCCTTGGCGGTGAGGACAACGACGGGAATGTCGGCGAAATCCGGACCCTCCACGCGCAACGCGTCAAGGAAGGTAAGGCCGTCCATTTCCGGCATCATCAGATCGAGGATGATCAGGGCAGGACGCGCCTCATGGACCATGGACAAAGCTTCGCGGCCATTGCGGGCGTGGCGACACTGACGGCCATCGCCCTGCACCGTGCGCATGACGATGTCCGCCGCCATCGGATCGTCCTCGACAATGAGAATGTCATCCGATTTGTGCGAGACGCAGCGCGAGACCGCTTCGAGGACGCGGGATTTTTGCACGGGCTTGGTCAGGTATTCCGTTGCCCCGAGCGCGAAACCCATCGGACGGTCCTCGACCATGGTCAGCATGACCACGGGGATTTCGGCCGTGGCCGGATCGGCCTTGAGGGCGGAGAGCACGGCCCATCCGTCCATGCTCGGCATCATGACATCGAGGGTGATGAGATCGGGCTTGTGCTCCTTGGCCGCGGCGATGCCGTCGGGACCGTTCGGCGCGAGGCGCACGGCGTAGCCTTCCTTTTCGAGCATGCGTTGGAGGAGTTCGCGCGAGGAAGGGTCGTCGTCAATGACGAGCAGCTTCCCGCGCGTGCCCTCGCTTTTCGCTTCGGCCGGGGCTGCGGCCGCCGGCGCAGGCTCGGGTTCCGGTGCGGGCTCTTTGGCCTCGATCGGAAGAATGGCGGTAAAGGTGCTGCCTTTACCCTGCTCGCTTTCCACCGTGATGTCGCCGCCGAGCCTGCGGCAAAATTTGCGGCTGATGGCCAGGTCGAGTCCCGTGCCGCCGCATTTGCGCGTCGTGGAGGCGTCGGCTTGGACGAATTCGCCGAAGAGCTTGTCCATTTGTGCGGCGTTCATGCCGATGCCGGTGTCGCTCACCGCGAAGGAAACCATGCCGTCGGCGCGACGCTCGATCCGGAGGGTGACTTTGCCCTTCTCGGTGAACTTGCTCGCATTGCTCAAAAGATTGAAAAGCGTCTGACGCAGCTTGGTCAGGTCTGTGCGCATCGTGCCGACATCGTCGGAGCAAACGAGTTCGAAGGTGTTGGCATTCTTGGCCACCAGCGGCCCGACGGTCGCCGCGACGTCCTTGGCCGTCTGCGCGATATCGACCGGCTCGAGAAAGACAGTCATGCGCCCTGCTTCGATCTTGGAAAGATCGAGAATGTCGTTGATCAGCTGGAGCAGGTGCTTGGCGGAGGAAAGGATTTTTTTGAGGTCCGGCTCCATCCACTTCTCGCCGGTATCCTCCGCTTCCTCCAGGAGCATCTCGCTGTAGCCGATGATCGCATTCATCGGTGTGCGCAGTTCGTGGCTCATGTTGGCGAGGAACGCGCTTTTCGTTTTGTTCGCCTCCTGCGCCTGCTCGCGGGCCAACTCGGCATCCTCGACCGCGTGCTTCAATTCCGCGGTGCGCTCGGACACCGTTTTCTCGAGGTTGGCGTTCCACGCGGCGAGGCTCTCCTCGCGCTTGCGGATTTCGTCGGCCATGCGGGTGAAGCCGCGCCCGAGGTCGCCCACCTCGTCCCCGCGGCGCAGCAAAGGCGCCAACTCCGCGCTGTCGAGCCGTCCGGCCTCCAATTCGGCCGCAGCGCGGGTCAGTTGGCGCAGCGGTGTGGCCAAGCGGTGCGCGACCAAACCGACCACACCCATGAGCAACAACAGCCCTAGGCCGCCGACCGAGCCCAGCCGCCAAGCCAGAGCTTTGACCGGGACGAGCAGAGTGGAATACGGCACATCGAGGACAACCCTCCAGCCTGTCAACGGCGCGGTGACCCAGTAGGCAATGCGCTCGGAGCCATCGTCGCGGCGGTAGGTCACCTCGCCGGAGGGAGCCGCCAGCATGGCTTGTCCAGCCGGAAGCTGCGCAACGTTCACCCCCGGATTCCCCTCGCCGATCATCAGGTTGCTGTCGGGATGCGCGATGATCGTGCCCGTCGGGCTGACCAGATACGCGAAGTCGGATTCCTTCGCGGCATCCTCCCCGGTCATGGCGATGTCGACCTTCTTGATCAACTCCCGCATGTCATC
>CAYQMP010000146.1:0-5130 GCA_964418615.1 uncultured Chthoniobacter sp.
GCCACGCGGTCGCCCGGTTGCACCCAGACCGGTGGCTGGCGCGCCATGCCTACGCCGTGCGGCGTGCCAGTGAGAATGACCGCGCCAGCCGGCAGGGTGGTGTCGGCGCTGAGGAATTGCAAAAGCGCGGGAACGTCGAAAATCATCTGCGAGGTGTTGCTCTGCTGCATGACTTCGCCGTTCAGCCGGGAGGAAATCTGCAGGTGCAGCGGATCGGGCAGTTCGTCCGGGGTGACGACCCAGGGTCCGAGTGGGCAGAAAGTGTCGAAGGATTTGGCCCGGCACCATTGGCGCCCGGAGCGGCGCAGTTGCCAGTCGCGCGCGCTCACGTCGTTGGCGCAGGTAAAACCGGCCACGTGGTCCATGGCGTTCTCTCGCGTCGCATTGCGGCAGTCGCGGGACAACACGATGGCCAACTCTGCCTCGATATCGACTTCGTCGCTGCGCAGCCGGCGCGGCAGGCGGATGGCTTCGCCCGGACCGATGACCGAGCGGACGTTTTTCATGAAGAGCACCGGGTATTCGGGGATCGGCGCCCCGGTTTCCACGGCATGGTCGTGGTAGTTGAGCCCGATGGCATAGACGGCCGAGGGCGCCAGCGGTGCGAGCAGGCGCGCGCCGCGGACTTCGTCGGCCGCGGGACGGAAGCCGGTTTCCCAAGTGCCTTCGAGCAACCGGAAAACACCGGGATCTCCGGCCGGCATCCCGTGGTGGATGTTGCCCGCTTGGTCGGCGATTCGCGCGATGCGCATGACCGCAACCTAGCGCCGGTGCGCGGTATTGCGCAATGGCGCGGCGGATGCGAATTTCAAGGCCATGCACCGCGGTCGCATTGTCATGGCGGAAGAATTGTCCGGAATTCGCGACCGCATGGACGCCGCGGGACAGCGTTTGGTTTTCACCAATGGTTGCTTCGACCTGCTCCATGCCGGCCACGTGCGTTACCTGCAGCAGGCACGCGAACTGGGCGATGCGCTGGCCGTCGGCTTGAACAGCGACCGCTCCGTGCGCGAGCTCAAGGGCGAAGGACGTCCGGTCAACACGCAGGATGACCGCGCGGAGGTTCTGGCCGCGCTCGGTTGCGTCGACTTCGTGGTCATTTTCGACGGCAAGCGGGCCACCGCTGTCTTGCGCGCCGTCCGCCCGCACATTTACGCCAAGGGCGGAGACTACACGCCTAAATCGCTCGACCCCGGCGAACGCGAAGCCCTCTCGGCGGCGGGTGCGGAGGTCAGGATCCTGCCTTTGGTGCCGGGGCGTTCGACCACCTCGGTGGTGGAGCGCCTGCGGGCGGTTTGAACTCCCTTTTGCAGGATAGACAAGCGGTCGCCCGCGGCGTTTATTGGCGAGATGTCAGCAGGCCAAGGCTCCGCGGGAAACGTCATCTCGGCGCTGGCCAGCCTTTTCATCCCCGGCCTCGGCCAATTGGTCCAAGGCCGCTTTCTCGCTGCGATTCTCTTTTTTGTCGGGGCGGCTGTCCTCTGGTTTGTCAGCATCGGCACGCTGGGCTGGATCATGCATCTTTGGGCCTGCCTCAATGCGGCGTTGTGGAAACCGCGGTGAAAAGGCTTAGATTATCCCCATGAAAACCCTCCTGAACCACATCAACGGAAAGTGGGTCGCGGCCAAAAGCGGCGCCACGCGCGACATCCTCAATCCGGCCGACAACAAAGTCATGGCCAAAGCCACCGACAGCGGCGCGGCCGATGCGGAGGATGCCATCACCGCGGCGCGGCAAGCGTTCGACCACGGGCCGTGGGGCAAAAGCACCGGGCCGGAGCGCGCGGAAAAACTCTTCGCCTTGGCCGACCTCGTCGAGAAGCACGCCGGGGAATTCGCCAAGATCGACACCGAGAACAACGGCAAGCCGCTGCGCGAGGCGACCTATGACGCGGCCGATGCCGCCGGCTGTTTCCGCTATTACGCCGGACTGGCCAGCAAGCCGCAGGGACAGACCTACAGCGTGAGCGATCCCAACATGGTTTGTATGACAGTGCGCGAACCGATCGGTGTCTGCGCGCAGATCATTCCCTGGAACTACCCGCTGCTCATGGCGGTGTGGAAGCTCGCTCCGGGCCTCGCCGCGGGCAACGCCTGCATCCTGAAGCCCTCGGAAATGACGCCTGTCTCCGCGGTGAAACTTTTCGAACTTATCGAGGAGGCCGGTTTCCCGCCCGGTGCGGCCAACCTTGTTCTCGGACCCGGTGACCCGGTCGGTTCGACCCTCGCGGCGAGCGACCGGGTGGACAAAGTCGCCTTCACCGGCGGCGGGGTGACCGGACGCAAAATCATGTCCGCCGCCACCGGCAACTTGAAAAAAGTGACCCTCGAGCTGGGCGGCAAGAGCCCGAACATTGTCTTCGCCGACGCCGACTTCGATGCCGCCTTGGAGTTTGCCATGTTCGGCATCTTCGCCGGCCAGGGTGAAGTGTGCAGCGCGGGTTCGCGCCTGCTCCTCGAGCGGAAAATCGCGGACAAATTCCTCCCGCGCTTGGCCGAGGCCTGCGGCAAAATCGTCGTCGGCCCCGGAATGGATGCGGACACCGAGATGGGCCCGCTCATCTCGCAGGCCCACATGGAGAAGGTCCTCGGCTACATCAAGTCGGGCCTCGACGAGGGAGCCAAGCTGCTTTGCGGCGGTCACCGCATCGAGGAGGGCAAGTTGGCCAAGGGCAACTTTGTCGAACCGACGGTCTTCGTCGATGTCCCGCCGGACGCGAAGATCATGAAGGAAGAAATTTTCGGACCCGTTCTCGTGGTCGAACTTTTCGACACCGAGGAGGAAGCGATCCGCAAAGCGAACGACACGGTCTACGGCCTGGCCGGCGCCGTTTTCACTTCGGACGGTGCCAAAGCCCAGCGCGTCATCAAGCAACTGCGCGCCGGCATCACCTGGATCAATACCTACCACCCGACCTTCAACGAAGCCCCGTGGGGCGGCTACAAGCAGTCCGGCATCGGACGCGAACTCGGCACCTACGGCCTCGAGGCCTACACCGAGGTGAAGCAGATCAACATCAATCTCGCCCCCGGCCGCGTGAACTGGTTCAAGAATATCTGAGCCTATGAAGCCCATGGTCGAAGTCCGCGATGTCACCAAAGTCTTCGGTGACTTCGTCGCCCTCGACCACGTCAGCCTCGACATCGCGGAAGGGGAGTTCATGACCTTCCTCGGTCCGTCCGGTTGCGGCAAGACGACGTGCCTGCGCTTGATCAGCGGTTTCGAACAGCCGACCAGCGGCCAGATCCTCATCGCCGGGCAGGACGTTTCCCATGACCCGCCATACAAGCGGAACGTCAACCAGGTGTTCCAGAGCTACGCCCTTTTCCCGCACCTCACCGTGCGCGAGAACATCGCCTTCGGTCTGCGCATGAAAAGAATGTCGCCCGAAGCCATCCGCGAAAAAACCGAATGGGCCGTGGCCATGACCTCCCTGCAGGGGATGGAAGACCGCAAGCCGGCCCAGCTTTCCGGCGGCCAGCGCCAGCGCGTGGCTCTGGCCCGCGCCATCGTTTGCGAGCCCCAGGTGCTCCTCCTCGACGAACCGCTTTCCGCTCTCGATGCCAAGCTGCGCACCCAAATGCGCTCCGAGTTGAAAAACCTGCAGAAGCGGCTCGGCATCACTTTCATCTTCGTCACCCATGACCAAGAAGAAGCCCTGAGCATGTCCGACCGCATCGCTGTGATGAACCGCGGCAAAGTCGAGCAGGTCGGCACGGCGGCGGAAATTTACCACCACCCGCGAACCGAGTTCGTCGCCGGTTTCATCGGCGAGACCAACATCGTCGAAGCCGAGGTGCTCCGGCGCGAGGACGGTCTCGTCTTCTGCCGCCTCGAGGGCGGTCTCGAGCTTTGGATCAAGGGCGGCGAGGGCGGCGCTGTCGGCAGCAAGATGCTCGTCTCGGTGCGTCCCGAGAAAATCCGTCTCCACCGCGAGCGCCCCGAAGGCGAACGCAACGTCTTCGCCAGCCGGGTGAGCAGCGAGGTCTTCAAGGGGGCGGTGGACGACATGACCATCGTCACCGAGGGGGGGCTGGAACTCAGCGCGCTGCTGGCCAACGCCGGGGAAACCGGACTCGATTTCCACGAAGGCGAGAGTGTCTGGTGCCTCATCCATCCCAACGACGTCAGCCTTCTGGTCCGCGAGGACGGGGCAGCGGCATCCTGACCAGCGGACTGGTTCTTTTTGGCCACCGCCGGAGGCGGGAGGGCGCCTTTCTGGGGTGTTTACTGAAGTGGAGGAAAAATCGTTGACCCATGGCATGGATTCTGCTTCTCTCTCCCCGCGTTAAACACGGGCACCGGTCAGCCGATGCCCGCAAAAAAACAAACCCACAAAAAACCATGAAAAAACTACTCGCGTTAATTGCGTCCTCGTTGCTGGCGGCCCCGCTGGCGCAGGCACAAGTTGAAACCGGCACCACATCCGGTCAAATGGCCATGGATCGCGCCCGCTCCGCACCCATCAGTGCCGGCGGCCCGACCACGGAAGCCACTGTCACTGTCGTCGATGGCAAATCGATGGGCAAAGAAGTCGTCGTCATCGAAGAAGACGAAAAGCCTTGGTCGATCAATGCGTCGACCGGTTGGGACAGCCTCTACATGTTCCGCGGTGTCAACATTCTCGGCAACGGGCGTGGCATCTACTGGGTCGGTGGCGACATCGGCTACACTCCTTGGGAGAATGGCGCATTGACCGCTGGAGTGTGGTATGGCGTCAGCACGTCTTCCAGCTTCGGGTATCAGGAACTGAACGTCTTCGCAGACTACACCCACAGTTTCGGTCCTCTCGATGCCTCCTTCGGATGGGTCTTCTACAACTATCCTACCTCTGGGGGAACGTCGCAGAATGAGCTCTACTGGGCTTTGGCTTACAACCTCGAGGTTGGTTCGGTAACCTTTACACCCAACGCCACCTACTACTTGAACGTTGGCGAACTGTATGCCGGAACCTCCTACCTGCTCTTGCAACTCGACGCTAGCGTGGCGATCACCGATTGGCTCGCTGCTGAGCCTTGGGTTGGGTATGGAATCAACTTCGGTTTCAACGGACGTAATAACGGGACAACCTTCGATGGCGGAAACAACTTCGAACTCGGTTTGGCCCTTCCGTTCCAAATCACCAGCTG
>CAYQMP010000147.1:0-5103 GCA_964418615.1 uncultured Chthoniobacter sp.
CGGCTGCTTCCCGGGATGAAGTTGGCACTGGCGCCAGGCGGAAACTCCACGCCTTGCGATTCGAGAAACTCCTTGGCGTTTTGCCTCGCCGCAAGTCTGGGGCCCTCCTCTTCGCTCGCACCTCGGCCTGCGAAGACCGTTGGTTCGGTGCTTGTCCCGCCTGTTCCGGAGATGAATCCTGGTGGCACCTTGAACTCTCGCTGTTCCAGCGTCTCGGTGGGCTCGGAAAGCGGAACGATCGAAACTGCGAAAGGCTCTACCTTGACCTTGAGTCCGGCAAGCGTGGCAACGTAGCGCAGCGCCTCGTAGAGCGGAACATTTCGCAGACTCAGATTTATGCGCGGGTCGGCAGGCAAGGTTGTTGCGGGTGAGGTCTCTCCGAAATCGTCCGCAACCGGAGGTGCCGCAGAGCCTGCAGTAGGGAGTTTTAGCACGATGTTGATCCCTGTTTGCCCATCCGCCCCGCCCTCAGCTTCCTCCAAGGTGCGGCTCTGCTGCTGAAGAAAGCTGACGGCTTGGCGGACGCTGGCATCACGGAAGTCGATGCGCGGCACGATCAACCTGTTCAAACGGGCGATCATGAGTTCGGTTCCTTTGCGCTCCTCCTGCAGAGCCGAGGAATCTGTGGTGCGTGCTTCGACGAAGCGGCGCTTGGGCCTTTCCCACGCCTTCTCGACTTCCCAAAGCATGCGGGAACGCGTCTCGTTGTAGGCGCTTTCGTAGTAGCGTTGCTTGCCCAACTCCACCTGTTCCATCCCGCGGAAAGCGGCTGCGTTGTATTTGTCGATGGCGAGAACTTGTTGGTAGCGCTTGATCGAGAGATCGTAGCGGCCGGAGTCGTAAAAGCCCGTCGCTTCATTGAGCAGCTTTTCCACTTCGGAGCGTTCTTCGGCGAATTCCGGGGTGATGGTCTTGTTGAAGTAGTCCGGCTGATCAAGGCGGTCGAGGAAGACCGCGGCGGGGCGGTAGTCGGGATTGTATCGCGGTTCGAGGACCTCTCGGGCGACCGCAGCCGCTTTGGCGTATTCGCCTTGGCTGACGAGATACTCCGCGTAGCGGACGGAAGTGGAAGAAAAGCGCGAAATGGCTCGGGCACGCAGTCCGGGAGCGGAGGATCCGGCTGGTACGAGGTCGGCAGCTTCTTTTGCGGCAAGGTAAGCTGCTTCGATGTTGTTGCGGCGAAGCTCCATTTGGCTTCGTTGCATAGCCTCTTCAGCCAAGACGATATTTTCCTGACGGCGGGTAATCTCCCGTTCGGCCAATCCTTCAAGCGACCCCGTCGAACCCTGTCCGGTGGATCCGGCTTTGGCGAATGGGGCTGCAACGGTAGCGGACACTGCGAGAAGCGCGCTGAAGCCAAGCCGAAGAACGACGTGTGCTTTGCAGCGTGTGCACATCGCACCGGGGGTCGAAAACTTGATGATCTTGGTCCGGTCGAACTTCATGGCTCAAGGAAGAGGAGGCTCCACGGGTGGTTCGATGACATCGGGGCCGAGCGCCGGTAGCGAGAGGTCTCTGGGCATCTCGCCAGCCATCTCTGCATCGAGGGCTTGCTGGGCCAACGCCATCGGTTGACCGGCAGGGTCCATGAGGGTGGCAGTTACAAAAATGATCAGGTTGCGTTTGATATGCTGGTCAGCTTGGGAGCGGAACAAGGCCCCGGCAAAGGGAACGTCGCCGAGTAGCGGCGTTTTGTCGTTCACCTTTTGGACATCCTCGCGGATTAGCCCACCGAGTGCCACAGTCTGCCCGTCATAGATGCTGACCGAAGTTTCCACTTTGCGTTCGCTGAACACGGGATAATTGATCACGTTCTCCGTGACCACAACGCCTTGGTTGAGGATCGGGCTTCCGTAGTTGATGAAGCCTTCAAATTCTGTGACCTCGGGAAGCAAGCGAAGATCGATCGTATAGTTATCGGCACCGACTGTGGGCTCAACCTCCAGCCTTACGCCAACGGGTTTCATTGTGAACGTTGTTGGCGTAGCTGGGGTTATTGGCTGCGTTCCTTGGCCCGTTGATTGTGGCACTTGGGGCGGGTCGTATTCCTCGGGATAGCGGAACTCCCTGACGACCTCAATCGTGGCCGATGACCCGCTCTTGGTGGTGACTTTGGGAGCGGAAAGGACGTCGATGCCCTTCTTTTGATTGAGAGCGCGGAGCACGACTTGGAATTGCGGGTTGGTGAAGACGCCTGCGAGGGACAAAATGCCGGCAGCAGGTGCGGTCACCGGATTGCCCAACAGCAAGGCGTCGACCGCATTCGCGGCTATGGCAACACCCCCGGTTCGGTTGCCTGCCGTGAGTGGGCCACCGAAAGGCGGTCCGGCCACTGGTGCCGTGGTGCCCGGATAAATGAAGGGGTAGTTTCCCGCGGTTCCGGAGGCAGGAGTGGTAGCGTTGAACTGGTTGCCGACGGTCCCTCCGCCACCATAAATGCCCGAGCCAGCCCCTAGGGCGAATTGACCCAACAACCAGTCGAATCCGAGTTCCTTGAGATTCCTTTGCGAGACCTCGATGAATTTCGACTCGATTTCGACTTGCGAGGGGACTGCCCCTGTCGAGGTCTCGACGAGGGCATCGACGAGGTCGAGATTCTCCTGCGTATTGCGGACGATCAGGCGGCTGCTGCTGGCGAGGAAATTTGCGCTGGCTCCAGGCGGGAACTGCACGCCTTGCGATTCGAGAAAATCTTTGGCGCGGCTGCGGGCCACTGTCTCCCCGCCGACACCCGTGTCCGCTCCTCCTCCACTGGGGAGACTGGTGATGAAGCCCGGCGGGACCCGGTATTCCTTGGTAATGAGTGTGTCGGTCGGTTCGGAGAGCGGCACAATGAGAACGGCGTAGGGCTCGACCTTGATTTTCAGGTTGGCCAAGCGCGTGATGTAGTCGAGGGCCTCGCGCAGCGGGATGTTGGCGAGGTCGATGGTGATGGTCTGGGAAGCGGCCGCAGCGTCGAGCTTGAGCACAATGTTGACGCCGCGATCTCCAGCGTCCGCGGGATCGCGGTCTTGCTGGGCCGAGACGCTGCGCAAATATTCGATGGCTTCGCGGACGGTGGCGTCGGTGAAGTTGAGGCGGGGAATAATGATTTCGTCGAGTTTGCGGTTGACGGACTGGGTTCCACGCGTGGTCAGGACGGGTTGCTCGAGAACGGCGGCGGGGCCGAGGTCAGGCCGCTTGATGGGCGTTTCCCAGGCTTTGTCGACCTCGGTGATCATGGAGGCGCGCGTGTCGTTGTAGGCGGCGTCGGCCACGCGCATTTTGGCGACGTTGACCTGCTCCATTCCCCTGCGGGCGGCCACGTTGTAGCGGTCGAGTTGCAGGACGCGCTCGTATTTGTCCATGGCCTCGTCGAACTGTGCGGAGTCGTAGAGCCCTTGTGCGTCGAGGAGCAGCTTTTTCACTTCCTCGACTTTGCTGACAAAGCCCGGGGTGACCGTCTTGTTGAAGTAGTCCGGAGATTCGAGGCGGGCGAGGAGGCGTTGGGCGGGTTTGTAATTCGGGTTGTATTGAGGCTCGAGCAGGACCTTGACCGTGGTCTCGGCATCCTCCCAGCGTCCTTCGGCGATGCGCTGCTCGGCCAGTCCCATCACAGCCTTGGAAAAGCCGTCGAGAGCCACGGCGCGAAGCTGGCGCACACTGGGCGCGTCGGGGAGGACGTCCACGGCGGCCTTGTATTGCGCGTAGGCTGTCTCGTAGTCGCGCTGCATGAGCGCCTCCGAGCCACGCTCCATCGCTTGCGGGGCGAAGCTCTCGGCCAGCTTCATGCGCTTGGCGATTTCGAATTCCGCTTGGGCTTCGATGCCGGCGGAGGGGCCGAAGGAGGAACCGGTGCCCCCGGCAAGCGCGGTCAGTGGCAGGCAGGCCGTCAAAGTCACCAAAAGGCGCCACGGAGATCCGCGGAACACTCCCAAGTGCGGCAGCGATGCTTGTGTTGGCATTACGGGGTAAAGGTGTCGGACTGCGCGTCAGGGGCGGGGGCGGCTGCTTGGAAAGGAATGTCGTGCCTTTCGCCGCTTCGCAGGCTCTCGATGATGGCCTTTTCCTCTGTTACGTCAACCAGTTTGTAGGTGTCCGAATCGCCCAGTTGGAACGTTTCTCCGGACCGCAATTCGTAGGTTTGTCCGCCGCTGCGGGTATCGGTCAGAGTGGCAAGAGAGTAGGGGGAATCTTTGACCTCGCCGCGTTGCAACTCGATCTCCATGCCGTCTGCGGTGTTGCGCAGGAAGGCAACCGGCACCTCCTCCTCGACATTGGTCATCGGGTTGAACTGCTTGCGCATCTCGGCCCGTTCGAACTTCAGCGGGGTGGGTTGGTCGAGCTCCTTGCCGTCCGGTCCGCGGCCGGCCAGCACGATCGGGTCGTTTGCCCGGTAAAAGCGGGTCGACCCGGAAAGCTGCGTGGGATTTTCCTCGCTGATCGTGTTGATCGAGACTTCGTCGGTCGAGCCGGTGGGCAGGCTCATGAATTTGACGCGGAGTTTGTCGATCTTGCTGCCGATGAGGCGCAGTTTGGTCCAGAGAGCGGGCTTCGACGCGGCATCGTTGGGATTGGTTTTTCCTTCGTATTCCTCGCGGTTGGTGAAGCCGTCACCATCGGGGTCGTTGTCCGGCAGCGTGGTGCTGGTGTAGACGAGGTTGTGCTCGAGGATCCAAGAGTTGGGGATGCCGGGAAAAAGCTCCATGCCGCTTTCGAGGATATCGACCAATGCTCCGTCGCGCAGGAGGTAGACGCGGCTGACAAAAAGCGACCCGTCGCTCGCTTGCCACGTCTGCTGTTCTTCCATGACGGCGCTGTCGGCGCGCAACTGCTCGATGGCGGGTTCGGCGGCGAAAGGGGCACCGCTTTCTTTGGCCGCGGGGGCGGCGAACTGCTCGCCCAATCCTCCGGCACCGAGGGCCACGAAGACTGAGACCAAGGCCAGCACGATCCCGGCGAGGATGAGCAGGTAGCGGTCGTAGTGGGCTTTGATTTTGTCCATCGAGGTCAATCGGTTTCCGGCTTTCCGGTCGAAACCGCGGCCAAGCGCAGGTCGACCACGGCAAGTTCTTGACCCAAGACGGGCTTGATCAGTTCGGGTTCCTTGTTCTCTTCCGCTGC
>CAYQMP010000148.1:0-5097 GCA_964418615.1 uncultured Chthoniobacter sp.
AAGTTACGCGGGCCGGGGACTGGAGCGGTCTGGTCCGCACCATCGAACATCGCACGTTGGAAGAAAACGAAACACCCGGCGCCATCCGCGTCATGACCGTCCACCAGGCCAAAGGTCTTGGCGTGGACATGGTCATCCTTCCCGAGCTCGGCGGCAAAGCTCTCACCGAATTCCGCGAAGGCGCCGGCATCGCCCTGCACCGCGACGAGCAGGGGAGGGTGCAGTGGGGATTGTCGCTGCCGAAAAAAGATCTTTGCGAAGCCGACCCCGTCCTCAAGGAGGCGCGCGAACAAATGCGCGCCCGCCAATCCTACGAAGCGCTCTGCGTCCTCTACGTGGCTATGACACGAGCCAAAAAAGCCCTCTACTGCCTCGCGGCCAAAGGCCGCAACGACAAGAACGCCGGCAACTGGCTCGAACAAACCTTCCCCGGCACCGGCGACCACCGCGAACTCGGCAACAAAACCTGGTTCCAAGCCCACCCACTCGCCGATCTACGTCCTCCGACCTCCGAAGTTCCGTCTCCCCGCTCCCTGCTCCCTGCCCCCTGCTCGCCGACCACGGCGACCCCGCCTTCCCGCCGCAAAGCGCGTCGCGCCTACGACATCATCAACCTCGCCGGCTCCCGCCGCTTCGGCACCGAAGTGCACCGCCTGCTCGCCGGTATTGCGTGGTTGGACGAAAAACCATCCGCCATTGATGAGAACAGTCCCGCTGCAGAAGCCGTGCGCCAATTTCTCCTTTCCGCCGAAGGATACCGACTCTTCACCTGTCCCGCCACGCAGACCGAACTCTGGCGGGAGCGCTCCTTCGAGGTGTTCGACAACGACGAACTGCTCAGCGGAACATTCGACCGTGTGCATGTCACGCGGAAAAACGGACAGCCTGTCTCCGCGCAAATTTACGATTTCAAAACCGACCGCGACGGCGTCGACCTGCAAATCCGCTACCGCGATCAACTGGAAACCTACCGCCGCGCCGCCGCCAAGTTGCTCGATCTCCCCTTGAGCGAGGTAGCCGCCGAAGCCGTCGCCGTGCTTTGATGATAGGGATACGCGGCCCGTGCAGTTCGACCGCAAACAACGACCGGGCTGCTCGTTGCCGTCCCCGCAGATCCTTACTGATCGAGAGGCTTTGTTAAGTCCAAATTCTTTTTGCCGCCAAAAGAGCTCCCACTTCGCCGTAATCACCTGCGGTTCTAGGCCCGACTTGACAGATTTTGACCGTCACAATAACGCTGGAGTATGGCTCGTTTCCGTGTGATCCGCGCGCGTTCACGAGGAGACGAAATTTGCCCCGTTTTCTTTCCCACCTGTCCGACCATCGGCTTTCTCAGAGGCCCTCATCCCCGAAGCCAATCCCCGGCCCTGACCCTCCTCCGTGGTCGATCCTGACATGAGGGTTTCTTTAAGAGTCTTCTCTGTCGCGCAAGCCCTTCTTTCGCGCAACGACCAAGGGTCAGGGGCTTTCACTGCACTTCGGGGGCTGAAGCGAACCCTCATGCATTTGGTCTTGGTCGCGGTTGCGGTTTGTTCGTTTGAAATGGCGACCTTCAACCTCATGGGCGCCCATGCCTGGAGCGCGAATACGGGTTGGATCGCCTTTGTGCACGACCGTCCGTCTTCGGCCGACGGGGTTGTTTTTGGAGGTGCTTTTCTTTCGGGATTTGCCTACTCGGGCAACGTTGGCTGGATCCACTTCGGTGACGGCATGCCCGCCAACGGGCACACCTATGCCAACGACGGCTCCGAGCACGGTGTGAACCACGATGGTGCGGGAAACCTTTCCGGCTTGGCTTGGTCGGCCAACGCAGGCTGGATTAATTTCGGTTGGGCGGCGGCGGACGATCCTTTTCGCCCCCGGGTCGATTTCCTCACCGGCGCCTTCGCCGGTTTCGCTTGGGGCGCCAATATTGGCTGGATCAATCTCGGGACGGGGATGCTCGCAACCGAGGCCATGGTCGATGTCGATGTTGACACCGACGGGCTGGCGGATTGGTGGGAAAGGCTCCACTTCGGTGACCTCGCCGGGGCAAGCGAAAGCAGCGATTTCGACCGCGATACCGTGCCCGATCTCGCGGAATACCTTGCCGGCACGGACCCGACCGATGCTACCAAGTCTTGGAGAGGCGCGCACATCGCCCACCGTCTCGGAACTTCCGAGACCACGCTCGAGTTTTCCTCCACACCATCGCGCCTCTACCGCATCGAGTATTCGAGTGATCTGGGGGCGCAAGATCCTTGGACCGACTCCTCTCTCGGCACGTTTGCCCCGGACCCCGGCAATACCACGGTGCGCACGTTTTCCCATCCCCGGAGTGCGGCGAGATTTTTTCGCATCGTGAGCGTTATACCCTTGAGGGAAAACCCATGACCGAAGAAGGACGCACGATAAAAACTTGTGGCCAAGCGCCCTTATGTCGAGGCACGGGCCCTTCGGGGTGTCGTGTATCTTCAGCTTCAAAAAGGCGGTCGCGGGATGGCTTCAGGACGGTGAGTCTCCGCCGACACCTGACGGCCTTTTTTCTCGTTTTCGGCGCCGGCGCGGTGACGGGCACAGCTCAAGCACCCGGCAGCATTGATTTTCTCTACGAAGGAGGTTCCCGGAAGATCGAATTCCGGCTCACCACGGCAAGCGGCATGCTCCGGATTGAACGGGTGAGCCCGTCGTCACCGCCGGCACCCATTCACCTGGTCGATCTCACCAGCGGTGACGTCACCATCGTCAACCGTTTCAACCGGACCGTGCTCACCCATGCGGAGACCGCTTCCGCCGAACCGGAAGATGAGCATCCTGAACCGCGCGGGAGCTCCGCGACCACGCCTCCGGACCCCGCCGAATTCTTCGGCGGAAATCCGACAGCTCGGCTTCCCATGGGGGTTCCGCCCGTTCCCTTGCCCTTTGCTCCCGGTATGGCGCAAGCGCCCAAATCCTTGCCCGATGCGTTCGCCATGCAGGACCGGAAAGATGCGACCCCGCAACTCCGGGCACACGAGGATTATCGCGAGATCCACGGTTACCGGTGCCAGCGCCATACGCTTCGTATCGGCGGCTTCCAAGAGCTCACCCTGTGGCTCACGGAACATCCGGATCTGCCACCTTTCCACCTGCTGCAAGGAAACTATAAGGCCCGGTTCGGTCCCACCAACCCGCTTGAAGAGTGGCCACGGATCGTGCGACAGAGCGGAAAGTTCGCCATGCTCGCGCAACTTCGAGAGACCGCGGCCGGAGTGCCCCGCGTGTCGGCACCAGCGTCCGATGCCGCTCCGGTCGAGCGGCCCGTCATGGCCCAGTGGGCGGTGGTGGCCGTCACGCCGGCCAAGCCCGATTTGGCCTTGTTCACCATTCCCGACGACTACCTGCGCTTACCTCACTGACACCCCGCAAACCATCACATCCACATCCAACCTCGCCATGATCCCACACACCCTCGTCCTAGCCTGTGCCCTCGTTGCCCTCGCCTCGCCCCTCCTCGCGCAAGGCGGTTCGCTCACCCCGCCGTCCGGTCCTCCCGGACCGACGATGAAACCCCTCGATCTCGTGGAACCCCGCGTGGCCCTCGTCGAAGGTGCACCCGGTGTCGAAGTTGTCGATGGCGCCTTCACCATCACGCAGCCGGGCTCCTATTACCTGAGTGAAAACCTGAACTATGCGGGCTCCGGCACGGCGGTCACCATCCTTGCCGAAGGGACGACCTTGGACATGATGGGGCACTCCATCACTTTTGGCGGCGACGGCGAAGGGGGCATCGCGATCCAGATATCGGCCAGCAACGTGGCCGTTCACAGCGGGCACATTATTTCGTCCTCCGCCTTTGGCATCGGAGGTTTTACTCCGGGTGGGTTCAGCCATGGGTTGGTGACCAGTGCTGACGCAAGTAGCGTGTCCGTGCGCGATCTCTCGGTTATCGGCGTGAGGGGAAACGCCATCGCGTTGGAGGGCTCCGCTTCCATAGTCGAGAACTGTTCCGTCAATTCCTCCGGAGCGAGCGGCATCCTTAACGTCAAAGGTGGGGTTTACGGCTGTGAAGTCACCTACGCCTCCTCAAACGGAATCCTAGCCAACATTGTCGAGAACTGCCGGGTCGACCTTGCTGGAAGAACTGGCATCTCCGCCAAGATCGTCAGCAACAGTATGGCTGAGAGCGTGGACTACAACGACCCTTCTTCTGGTTATGGGGGGATCGTAGCCGACATCGTGGAAAATTCCTACGGACGGAGCGCAATGGGGGCCGGGATAGAGGGCATCAGTTCGGTGCGCGGAAGTTATGGCCTCTCCACCTCATCAGATGCGACCTTCGGGCACGGGATTTCCGCACGAACAGGAACCGTCGTTGGATCTTTGGGTGTGTCCTATGGCGGCTCCGGCATCAAGGCCAAGACGGTTTCGTCGAGCTCAGGCGCTTCTTCGGGGCCCCATGGGTTGGCCTCTTCCGGAATCACCGCTGACCGTGTGGACAACTCACAGGGAACCAGTTCCCGGGCGGGCGCAGGCATCTCCGCCCGTTACACTGTCACGGGCTCGGTGGGAATCTCGGAGGAAGGTTTCGGGATTTTCGCCTACCCCGAGGATGGCGCAACAATTGCGACCGCATTCGGCGGAACAGTCACGAGCTCCTATGGGCTGAACAAGGGAGGCGCGGGTGGCGACGGGATTCGCGCCCGGATGGTCAACCAGTCGATGGGATGGTCGGAAGGCGGCCATGGGATTCACGCCGATTTCGTTTCCCACAGTTGGGGCCGTGTCGGAGCTTCCGGCCAAGACGGTATTCGCTGCGTCATGGTGTCAGACAGCCAAGGCGAGCGGGTTGCCACCGACGACAACTTCGTCGGCCTCCGGGCCGAGCGGGCCACCAGCTCCCGCCCCTGGCCACCCACGAGCATAGCCGTCGGCCAGAAATATCTCATGCCGTGAGCCTCGGACTGCTCATCGGCCGACCGCGACCACCGCGAACTGGGCAACAAGACCTGGTTCACCGCCCACACCATTACCGAAACACCGAAATACCAAGCCACCGATCTCCGATCTCGGATCTCCGTCCTCCGAGCTGCCGTCTCCCCCCGCGCCGCCAAGTTGCTCGATCTCCCCTTGAGCGAG
>CAYQMP010000149.1:0-5076 GCA_964418615.1 uncultured Chthoniobacter sp.
ACTTGTTGGCCACGAAGTCCGGATAGGCCTCTTGGCCGTGTTCGCCGATGTCGAGACCCTCTTCCTCTTCCTCCGCGCTGACGCGCAGGCCGAAGATGGCTTTGATCAAGCCGAAGATGATCAGCGAAACGATGAAGGCGAAACCGCAGATCGACAGCGTGCCGATCAGCTGCGTGACGAAGCTGAGGTCTTCATTGCCGCCGTTGAAGAACGACAGACCGACGGCCACGGTGCCCCAGATACCGCACACGCCGTGCACGGAGATGGCACCGACCGGGTCGTCGACCTTGATGCGGTCGAAGAACAGGATGGAGAAGACGACGAGCACACCCGCGATCGCGCCGACGATGACCGCTCCGTAGAGGGTGATCGAATCGGCGCCGGCGGTGATGCCGACGAGGCCGGCCAGGATGCCGTTGAGCGACATCGAAAGGTCGGGCTTCTTGATGAAGGTCCAAGCCGTGAAGATCGAGGCCAGACCGCCCGCCGCCGCGGCGACCGCCGTGGTGACGAAAACGTAGGACACGGCTTCCGGGTTCGCGCTCAGGACGGAACCGCCGTTGAAGCCGAACCATCCGAAGAAGAGCAGGAACACGCCGATGGTGGCCAGAGGCATGCTGTGACCGAGGATCGGCTTGATTTTGCCGTCGACGTATTTGCCGGCGCGGGGTCCGAGAACGAGGACTGCGGCCAATGCGGCGAATCCGCCGAAGCCGTGGACTAGCGAGGATCCCGCGAAGTCATAAAAGCCCATCTGGTCGAGCCAGCCGCCGCCCCACTTCCACGATCCGGTGATCGGGTAAATGAAAGCCACGAGCAAGGTGGCACCCAGCATGAAGGCCGGGAGCTTGATGCGCTCGGCCACGGCGCCGGAGACGATCGTCGCGGCGGTCGCGGCGAACATCGCCTGGAAGATGAAATCGGTCCATCCCGTCATGCAGAGGGCCGTGCCACCGTAGGAGAAGTCGGTATCCCCGTAGTCGGCCATGGTCACCGGCGTGCCCACGGCGAACCAGCCGTTGAAGTCGCCGGGATACATCGCATTGAAGCCGTAAAGCAGGTAAGCGATGATGCCCATGCAGATGATGAACACGTTCTTGAAGAGAATGTTCGTCGTGTTTTTCGACTGCGTGAGACCGGACTCCAGCGAGGCGAAGCCGAGGTGCATCATGAAGACGAGCGCGGCCGCCAACAGCACCCAGAGGTTGCTGATGGTGAAGAAGTCGAACGTCGCGCCGTATTTCGCGGCCATCGCCGTGTAGTCTTCGTCGGCCTCGGCCGGTCCTTCGGATTCCTCCTCCGGAGCCGCCACGGCCACCGCTTCGGTCGCCACGACGGCGACATCACCGGCCGCATCGGTCACCGCTGCGGCGGTCTCTTCGACAACCACGGCCGGAGCCATGGCAGGATCGTCTTGCGCGTGCAACGGAGCCGCGGCCACGAGAGCCAGAGCCACCGGTGCGAGCAGGAGACCCCATAGGGATTGTTTGATTCGCATCATAGTTATGTGGGTTATGTTTTTGTTTTTCGTTTGTCCGGCCCTGCGTCCGCATGGCGCCCCGTTCTTCGGAGCGCCACGCGGCTGGGCAAGTTGCCGGTGAGAGCTACCAAGCAAACCCCGTGCCAAGTCCCGCCAGCCAAAGGTGGTGCGAAAATGCCCCGGCGGCTGCTGGACAAATTGCGACAGAGCAAAAATCCGAATCTCTGGCGATTTTTGCACAATCGGCCGCCCGCCCGCGCCCTGCCGTTGCCTCCTTGCATCCAGGCACATTTCCTGCTTCGTTAATGACAACATTCAAGAGGGCCCACGCGCCTGCCCCTCGGGGCCGTGTTCCTGCATCAGAAGTTCCGCATGCAAAACGAACAACACCGGCCTCACTTCTCTGTCGGCTCCGAAACCGGAAAATCTTATCTCCGATTCCGATTCTCGCGACGCTTTGTGGCCAAAAGCCTCCTTGTCGTCTTGGCCCTCGGCACTATTGCCTTGGGGTCTCTATGGACCGCACGCACGGTCTGGGGCATCCCCGAGGGCGCCATCGGTTCGGTCTTCAACCTTCCTTCCGGTCCTTGGGGCGAGCTCACCGCCCAACCCGTCCTCATCGAGGCGCCCAAGTCGATGCTCTCGCCCAACTTCCGCCTCGGCGACGGGCGCTGGTATTTCCAGGCCGCCGATGGGACTGAGGTCGATGCCCTCCTGCGTTCCTGCGGACTGACCCCCGGGCAAATTTCCACCGTCCTGCAAAACCTGCGCCCCGTGGCCGACCGTCCGGGGCTCATGGCCGTGATCCCCCCGCCCGCGCTGATCCGCGAACTCTCCCCCGAGACCCGCAGCGCGCTCTATGACAAACTCGCCCTCGTTCCGGAAAACTTCGCGCAGGTCGAACCCTTCCGCATCACCGACCTCTACCTCGACGACTGGCTCGATGCGGAGACCCTGCCGCCGGAGATCATCGCGCAAGTGAAGGGCCTTCTCTGGAGCCGCGGCAGTTCGCTGCTCTTCAGCGACTACAACACGGTGGCCGACTCGCTCAACTCCCCCGCCCTCAAGCTGGAACTCCTGCGCCAACTCACCCGCAAGGCCTCGCTCGTCATCAAACTCCGCGTGCCGGACCACGGCGATGTCGAACCGCTCGTCGCCTACTGGGGCACGGGCGGTCGCGCCGACAAGGTCCGTCCGCTCCTCGCCTCCGTGGCCCAGAGCGGCGGCGCCAATGTCGACATCTCCAACCTCCTGCCCATCTTCGCCCGTCAGCGCCTCTACCGCTTCCCCGAGGCGTTGCCCGGCACGGACCTCGGGCCCGGCTGCCACTGGAGCGCCTTCAATTTCTTCAACACCGGCCCGACCGACGAAACCCTGCACACGCCCGAGGGCGTGGAGAAGGTGCTGAGCGAGGGCTATGCTCCCGCCACCGGCGAGCCGCGCTTCGGCGACATCATCCTGCTCACCTTGCCCGACGGCAGTTCCATCCATTCCGCCGTCTACGTCGCCGACGGCATTGTCTTCACCAAAAACGGCCCCTCTCTCGCCACGCCCTTCGTCTTCTCCACCATGGAGGACATGCTCGCCTTCTACCCGAGCAGCGAAAAAATCACCCTCACCTACTACCGCCGTGCGGGCACGTAGCCCCGCTTAGGTGGATCGCGATGTCCCCATCGCGATAAATCCAAAAAAAAAACATCGCGCCGGGACGGCGCGATCCACCTTTTTCACTCAGACCTCAAGTCTCAGCCCCAATCCCTCCCTATCCCACGGCAGCGACGGCTGGCCCAGCCGTCCGCAACCCGTTAGCGTTTTCCTTTCATGTCGTCCGAACGCTCGCCGCGCATCCTCGCCCGCGTCTTTGCTTACCTCCGTCGCTACCCGCTGCTGGCCGGAGCCACGCTGCTTTGCGCGCTCGGCTCATCGGTCATGGTCATCGTCTTTCCCGTCGTCACGCAACGCATCGTGGACGACGTCCTGCGCGGCGGCAAAATCGACGCCCTGTGGCCGATGATCGCCCTCGCCGCAGGCGGCTTCCTCGCCCAAGACGGACTCAACACCCTTCGCATCCTGCTCAACAACACCTTCGAGCAGAAAGTTCTCTTCGACCTGCGCAGCGATCTCTACGCGCGCCTGCAATCGCTGCCCCTCGCGTGGTTCGACCACCGCGCCACCGGCGACATCATGACCCGCGTGGTCGAGGACGTGAACAATGTCGAACGTGTCCTCATCGACGGCATCGAACAGGGCGCGGTCGCTGTCCTGCAAATCACCGTGGTGCTCGTCCTCATGTTTTGGTGGAGCCCCTCGCTCGCCCTCTGCGCCCTCACGCCCGTGCCCTTCCTCATCGCCGGCGCCCTGGCCTACACGCTGAGCGCGGGCAAACGCTACAGCGCGCAACGCCGCGCCGCCTCTGACCTCAACTCCCTCCTCCACGACAACCTCGACGGCATCCGCCAGATCAAAGGCTACGCCCGCGAAACGGCCGAACATTCCCGCTTCAACACGGCCAGCGAGAAGCTGCGCCAAGCCACCCTCGTCGTCATGCGCGCCTGGGCTTTCTACAACCCGGGCATGAGCTTTTTCTCCTCGATGGGCAGCCTCGTCGTCCTCGGCTACGGCGGGTGGGCCGCCCTGCAAGGCAAACTCGACCTCGGCGTGCTCGTCGCCTTTTTGGTCCTTGTCCGCTTCCTCTACGAACCGGTCGGACGCCTTCATCAACTCAACCAGATCATCCAAGCCGGACGGGCCGCCGGCAAACGCGTCTTCGACATTCTCGACGCCGCGGCCGAACCCGATGCGGGACACGCGCCGGTTCCCGCGCCTTTGCGTGGCGAAATCAAATTCGACAAAGTCAGCTTCGCCTACGGCGACAGACCTGATGTCCTCCGCGACATCGATCTCGTGGCCAAGCCCGGCGAAACCGTCGCCCTCGTCGGTCCGACCGGGGCGGGCAAATCGTCGCTCCTCGGACTCCTCATGCGCTTCTACGAGTGGAAGGACGGCTCGATCACCCTCGACGGACAAGACCTGCGCGACTTCGCCAAACAAGACCTTCGCCGCGTGGTCGGACTCGTCTCGCAGGAGAGCTTCCTCTTCAACGGCACGGTGGCCGACAACCTCCGCTTCGGCAAACCGGACGCCACCGACGAAGAACTTTGGACCGCCCTGCGCGCCGCCAACGCCGCCCAGTTCGTCGAGCGCCTGCCCAAGAAGCTCGACACCGAAGTCGGCGAACGCGGCGTGCGCCTCAGCGTCGGTGAAAAACAGCGCATCTCCATCGCCCGCGCCTTGTTGAAAGACCCGCCCGTCCTCCTCCTCGACGAAGCCACCGCCAGCGTCGACAACGCCACCGAAAAACTCATCCAACAGGCCCTCGACCGCCTCCTCCAAAAACGCACCAGCTTTGTTATCGCCCACCGCCTCTCGACCGTCCGCCACGCCGACCAGATCCTCGTCCTCGACCACGGCCAAATCGTCGAACGCGGCAAACACGACGAGCTTATCGCCAAAGGCGGCCTCTACACCAAACTCTGCGCCGGCACCGGGTTGCTCAACGAGAGCTGATCAGTCTCTCCGGCATGGTCCGCTGGCCC
>CAYQMP010000150.1:0-2786 GCA_964418615.1 uncultured Chthoniobacter sp.
CTCCCCGGCGCATCCATCGCGCAGCGGAATCCCACGTGGCTGTTCCCGGTGTCGGGCTCGGTCCCGCGTCGGGCGGATGGACGGTAGCTTTCGCAATAGTCCGGATGGCAGAGGAAGGATCCGCCTTTGATCACGCGCCGGATGGCACCCGGAACCATGGGCGGCGACGGATCGCCGGGCAGAGGGCGCTCGCCGGCGGTGGTTTCAGGGCCTTGCGGGTCGCAGCATGCTTGTTCGTTGCCGGCACGGGCGGCGAAGGTGTCGGCGCGGTAGAGATCACTGCACCAGTTCCAGACGTTGCCGCCCATGTCATAAAGTCCGTAGCCATTGGCCGGGAAGGCTCCGACCGGTGAAGTGCCGGCAAAGCCGTCCTCCGCATCGTTGCGGTAGGGAAAGTCTCCGGTCCAGCGGTTGGCCATGACTTTTCCCTCGGGCCTTTCCTCGTCGCCCCAAGCGTAGCGGCGTCCCTCGAGTCCTCCGCGGGCGGCGAATTCCCATTCGGCTTCGGTCGGCAGACGCTTTCCGGCCCATTTGGCGTAGGCCTGCGCGTCTTCGAAAGCGATTTGCACGACGGGATGATCTTCGCGTCCTTCGATCGTGCTGCCGGGGCCTTCCGGGTGACGCCATGAGGCGCCGTGGGTCCAGTGCCACCAGTTGCCCATGTTGCGCAGGTCGACCGGACCGGCGGTCGGTTGGAAAACGAGCGATCCGGGTTGCAGAACTTCATCCGGCGGCTTTGGGGTGCCGGGGGGCAGCTGCTTTTTCATTTCCTCCCAATCGACCGGACGCTCGGCCACCGTGACATAGCCGGTGGCTTCGACGAACTTGGCGAAGTCGGCATTGGTCACCGGTTTGATGTCGAGGTAGAAGGGCGCGACTTCCACGCGGTGGGCGGGTTTTTCGTTGGCGTAAGCGTAGGGGGCGTCGGATCCCATGACGAAGACTCCGCCCGGAATGAGAGCCATGTCCGGCGGCAGGTAGGAAGCTGGCTTGCATCCCGCGAGCAGGAGCAGGACTGGTGCGATGATGAGCTTCATGAACCGGTTTCGAATTCGGGGCGCCCGCGGCGGATGCCGCCGGAAAAGTCGTCACCAGCGAATGCTTCCTTGGCCGCGGGGTTGATCCAAGCTTTGCCTTTCAGGTCGTGGAAGGGAAGTCCGCCGGTGCGGAGAAGTCCGCGTTCGTAAAGCATTTCGTCGCCTTTGCCGTTGATGAGCATGCGCCAGTCGAAGGGCATCTTGGGTCCGCTGGTCATCCCGCGGATCGCTGTGGTGCAGTTGCTGGTCACCGCATTATACCAGCGCGGCTGGCGGTGGAGGCTGTTGATCGCCTCAAGGTATTCGAGCAAACGGGCCCGGGCCCGCTCGGGAGTGGCTGTGGTGGCGTAGAGGTAGACATCCTCGCCGTGACGGTGACAGGTGCGCACCCCGAGCAGATCGCGTTCGTTGCCGGCCAGCACAATGAGTTCGTATTGCCGGAAGAAACCGGCGAGGGCGGAGTATTCCTCGCCTTCCTCGCGACGCGTTTCGATCGAGAAGGCAAGGGGCGGTGCGTTGTGGAAGCGGAAGATGACAATGGGATGGGCGATCCACGGAGATCCCCAATAGTTGATGGCAAGGTCGAGGGCCGTGACGTCGGACAAATTGAAAGTGCGCGTCTCCCATCGGGGAATCTCTGCGCTGCCCGGTGGATAGTCGAAGTTGCGCACATTGGTGAGGGTGACCTTGTCGCCCTCAATTGTGGCGTGCGGCAAACGTGCGTATTCCGGCGCCCAGTTGCGGTCGTTCGAGGGGGCCAGCGCCAGCCACCAAACCAACACCGCGGCAAAGCCGGCGAAGGGAACGAACCACGCGCGGCCGGTGCGACGGAGGACGAGCAGGGTTGAGCCGAGCGCCGCAGCGAAGGCCCAAGCGGCGGCTGGCGCGGCATCGAACCACAGCGCGCCGAAGGCCCAGAGTGCGAGGCAACTTCCGGCCAGCCAGACAAGGGCCTTGGCCAGATGACGCATAGGCGCGTGCGGGGACATGGACAAAACCTAGCGGCTGCGCCGAGGCAGCCAGAAGTCAGAACTTGAAGATCAGGCCGGCGAACACGCCCGGCATGTTTACGTCGTAGAGGAAGTTGTCCTTGTCGTAATCGATATACATGTAGCGGTAGCCGGCTTCGAAGCCGATGTTCCGGGAGAAGTTGACCCCGAGTGTGGCCTGCGTGTTCCAAGTGATTTGCGAACCGGCCCCGAATCCGCCGGCATCGGCCTGCGCCGCGGCGAACAGCCAGCGGGTGAAATTCACTTGTCCCCGCAATCCGACAAGCGGGTCGATCCACCAACGGCTTTGCTCCACATGCGTCGGCAATTTTTCCTCGATGCGGTCGGAGAGTTTTTTCACGCCGAGTTCTTTGGCTTGCCGCAGGGTGGAGGCGGGGACGTTTTTCAGGCCGGGATACTTGGCCAGCAGGCGCGGACCGAATTTGGTCGCACCGCGGTCGATGAGTTGCCGGCTGAGAGATTCAACGCCCGAACGGTTGATCGATGTATCGGCCGATGCACCGAGGTAATTGTAGCGGCCTCCGGCATAGACATCGACGAAGTAGCGGCGGTCGTCGACCACGCGGTAGGCGAGCGCCAGCGTGACCATGCTCTGCTGTGATTTGACCGTGATATTCCCGTAAACGGCGTCCTCGGGATTCGCTCTGGTGGTGAACTGGGCGAAAAATCCGTCACCGAGCAATCCCCATCGGCCCTTGCGCACTTCGCCGCGGGCAAAAAATCCCCAGTCCAACTTTTT
>CAYQMP010000150.1:2886-5065 GCA_964418615.1 uncultured Chthoniobacter sp.
AAAGACGCGGGGTGGAAACTCTGGCGATTGCGCGATGGTGCAACTATGCAAAATTCACAGAATCCGTCCTGCAGAGAACTGTGTCCGTTGGTGATAGAGCGGACGAGCGGGCCGCTCGTCCCTACCTCAGGCAACAAAGAAGTCCGAAAACTTGTCGGGTTTGGTCTTAGGCGGGACCGGAAAGAAATTTTTCGGCCAACTCGTTCATGGTCTCGAGGCCGCGGCCGTGGAGGCGCCCGACGCCTTCCAGAGTCTTGCCTTGGCGGCACCACATGCCGGCGCGGGTGCCGGGGTGGTAGATGACGGTGATGCCGGGCTCGGGTTCGGCGCGGAGATAGGTGTCCGTGGGGTGCTCGTCGATGAAGTCATGGAAGGGCTTGAACCACGGGTGCGAGTTGCGGTCGGTGAACAGGTCGCCGAGGAAGGCGCGCACTTCGGTGGCATCGACTCGTCGTAGTGTCTTGAGGACCGCGTCGCGACGTTCGGCGAGGACAGCATCGGGGTCGTAAGCTTCCATAAGATGGTTTTTAGCACGCGGGCCCCTGCATCGACAAAGGAAGACTGCGCGTAAAGGATAAGTCATGCGCGGTGTCAAAAAGCAGAACCTGCCTTCCAAGACATGCGTGGTCTGCGGTCGCCCCTTTGTCTGGCGCAAGAAGTGGGAGCGGGTTTGGTCCGAGGTGCGTTATTGCAGTGAACGTTGCCGCCGCACGCGGCCCGCGTCCCGATGAAGGAGCCCGTGCAGTTGGTCTGGTTCAAGCGCGACTTGCGCGTGGACGACCACCGGCCGCTCGCCGAGGCCGCCCGGCGCGGGCCGGTGCTCGGGCTCTACATTTACGAACCGGATTTGCACGGCACTGAGGAATGCACGCCTGCGCATTTGGTTTTTCTCAACGAGTCGTTGCGCTCCTTGCAAAGTTCGCTCCGCGACTTGGGCGCAGGCTTGGTCTTGCGGCGGGGAAGCGTCGCCGGGGTTTTGCACGCCTTGCGACAGGAGACGTCGTTCGCTGCGCTGTGGTCCCATGAGGAAACGGGCAGCGACCGCACTTACCGACGCGACCGCGAGGTGGCGGCTTGGTGCCGCGAGCAGGGTATCCCTTGGCACGAATTCCGTCAGGACGGTGTGGTGCGCCGGTTGCGCTCGCGCCACGGCTGGTCGCGGCATTGGGACGCCTTCATGAGCGAACCGGCCGGTGCGCGTCCGTTTTTGCGTGGCGTGCGCGGGGTGCGGAGCGACGGTATCCTCTCTCCGGCGGACTTGGGTCTGCCTCCTTCCGACAAACCCGGAGCGCAGAAGGGTGGCGAGGAGGAAGCGCGCCGCACCTTGACCTCTTTTTTGGAGGAACGCGGGGCCGATTACCGTGCGGCCATGTCGAGTCCGGTCAGCGGATGGACTGCTTGCTCGCGGATCAGTCCTTATCTCTCGTTCGGCTGCGTTTCCCTGCGCACGGTTGTCCGGGAACTTTCCGCGCGGCGTGCTGCCTTGCGGGCGGAGGAAGCGGTTGGGGCGCCGGTGGACCGTCGTTGGTTCGGATCACTGCAAAGCTTCGGGTCACGGCTGCGCTGGCATTGCCACTTCATGCAAAAGCTGGAGGACGAGCCCCGCATCGAGTTCGGGAATTTCGTGCGGGCTTACGATGGACTGCGGGAGGAATTCACGGCCAGCCCCGAGGGACGGCGGCGTTTCGAGGCGTGGAAGGAGGGGATGACCGGCTATCCGATGGTCGACGCATGCATCCGCTGCGTCAAAGCCACCGGATGGCTGAACTTCCGCATGCGGGCCATGCTGGCGAGTTTCTCGGCCTACCACCTGTGGCTGCATTGGCGCGAACCGGCGGTTTGGCTGGGCTCGCACTTCCTCGACTTCGAAGCGGGGATCCATTTCAGCCAGTTCCAAATGCAAAGCGGGACGAGCGGGATCAATACGGTGCGCATTTACTCGCCGGCGAAGCAGGCCGCCGAGCAGGATCCGGACGGCGAGTTCATCCGCCGCTGGGTGCCGGAATTGCGGGATGTCCCCGTTTCCTGGCTGCCGTGCCCGGAGCAGATGCCGCCGGAGTTGCAGATCCGCTGCGGGTGCGTGGTCGGCCGGGACTACCCCGCGCCGATCGTCGAACATTCCGCCGCGGTGAAAGAAGCCCGCGAACAAATCTCCGCGGTCCGACGTCGGACGGCCACG
>CAYQMP010000151.1:0-5034 GCA_964418615.1 uncultured Chthoniobacter sp.
TTGGACAAATCCTCCGGGCAGCCCGACTACGCGTTGTCCGACTTCATTGCTCCCAAAGAAAGCGGACGCATCGACTACTGCGGCGGCTTTACCGTCACTGCAGGCATTGGCGTCGAAGAGCGGGCCAAAGCCTTCGAAGCCGCGCACGACGATTACAACTCGATCTTGCTCAAAGCACTGGCTGACCGCCTTGCCGAAGCTTTCGCCGAGCGCATGCACAAAGAAGTCCGTGACCTTTGGGGCTACGGCAAGTCGGAGAGCCTGAGCAACGAAGACCTCATCCGCGAAAAATACCGCGGCATCCGCCCGGCGCCCGGCTACCCCGCGTGTCCCGACCACACGGAGAAATGGACCCTCTTCGAGCTGCTCGAAAGCACCAAGCACACCGGCGTGCAACTGACGGAAAGCCTCGCCATGTTCCCGGCCAGTTCGGTCAGCGGACTCTACTTCGCCCACCCCGAGGCAAAATATTTCGCCGTCGGCAAAATCCAGCGCGACCAAGTGGAAGACTACGCCCAGCGCAAAGGCATGACTGTGCCCGAAGTGGAAAAGTGGCTTGCGCCGAATCTGGCTTACGAGGCGAAGTGAGTTCGCTAAGTGCTTCTCTCGCGGATCTCATCTGCCGGCGAGCCGGCAGGCTTTTGGCCTTTTTGGTTGTCGGATTTGCAGGACTTGCGCTGCCAGCTTGGGCGCTTGGTAGTGAGGATTGGAGCATCAGCGCCGAGGGCGAGCCCGGAACACGGGTCTTTACGTTTGACTCTGAGGCAACTCTTCGCGACGGAATCCCGGCCGGAGGAACGCGGCTGGTGCAGGAGGCTTCTCCAGCCCGCCCTTGGATCACGACAGGAAGCGTGGAACTCGACGGGCTTTATGCCTTGGCCTTGGAGGAGGCGGCAGAGAATTCCGTCGATGAAGTCGCCGATAAGAGCTACCGCAATGGCGAGCCTCTGCGTCTCGAGGCCTTTCAAACTGGCCGTTTGTGGCAATACGTCTGGACGCGTGATCTGGCCTATGCCTGCGATCTCGGGTTGGCCCGCTTCGATCCGGCGCGTGCTGTTTCCTCGCTGCGTTTCAAGGTCTCGTCGCTGAAAGCTGGGACCAAGGGCCTTTCCCCACAGATCGTGCAGGACACCGGCAGCGGGGGAAGCTACCCGGTCTCGACCGACCGTGTCGCGTGGGCGCTGGGGGCGCAGGCGGCCGTAACGGAATCCAGCGACGATGCGGATTTTCGGGCATTTGCTTACGAGGCTTTGAGCCGCACCCTGGAACAAGACGCGGTTCTGGTGCGCGACCCCGCCGATGGTCTTTACCGTGGTGAGACGTCCTTTCTCGATTGGCGCGAGCAGACTTATCCGGAGTGGACGGCGCGAGATGTTCTGCCGATTGCGCGGTCGAAAGCTTTGTCCACGAATGTGCTTTATTTCATCGCAATGAAGACGGCCGCCGAGTTTGCGGGAAAGCTCGGGCGCGATGGGGAAGCGGAACATTGGAGTTCCGAAGCACGGCTATTGCGCGCGGCTATCCGGGCCAAGTTCTTCGCCGAGCTCCCGCCGCCCGCGTTCATTCTCTGCGGGGATTCCTCGGAGATTGCCGTTCCGCACCGTGATTTGCTGGGCGAATCCTTGGCGGTGCTGCACGAAGTCACGAACGGAGACGAGGCACGCCACCTTTCGGAGAGCTATCCGGTGGGCGCGAAAGGGCCCGCGGTCGTCTGGCCGAACTCGCGCGAGGTCCCAATCTACCACAATCTCGGCATTTGGCCGTTTGTATCGGCCTACTATGTCAAGGCCGCGGCCAAGGCTGGCAATACGGCGGGTGTGGCTGCCGGAATCCTTTCGCTCGTGGATGGCGCGGCATCGAACCTCTCAAACATGGAAAATCTCGATTGGGCGAGCGGGGCGGCCTCCGGGGAATACGAGGGCCTGCATGGCCCGGTGATCAACAGCCAGCGACAATTATGGTCGGTCGCCGGATTCCTTTCGGTGGTCCAAGACGTGGTGTTCGGCTTCGACGTGACCGCGGACGGAGTGGAGGTTTCTCCCGCGATTCCGCGGGCTCTAAAAGATGAGTTGTTCCCAGCGCCCAAAACCATCCGGCTGCAGAACCTCAGGCACCGCAACCAGCGCCACGATATTACGGTGCTTTTTCCGGAGGCCGCGGAGGGCGAAGAATTTCGGGTCGCCTCCGTTACCCTCAACGGTGAAAAAGTTTCAGGACGCGTGCCGCACGAAGATCTGGGCGCTGACAACCACTGGGAAGTGGAATTGGCTTCGGCTGGAGCGCAGCCGGAAAGTTCTGTGCGCTTGATTTGTTCTTCCGATACCCGGGAGGTCTTCGCCCCCGCTACACCCTACTGGCGCGGCCATGGCCTCCGCATCGAAGATCAGGAGGTCGTGCTTGATTTTGGAGGCGCAGGAGAAGGTGTGGAATACCGGATCTACCGTAACGGGGAGATCGCCGCGGAAGCGGTGGCTGCGGAAAGCTGGACTGATCCGCAACTGCTCGTTGCCACAGGTCCATTCCCGGAGTATGCGGTCGCGGCTGTTGATCCCGAGACCGGAAACGTCTCCCACCCGACAGCGTTCCGCCGCGCAACCCCGAACGGGGAGCTTGTCGTCGCGGACTTCGACCATGGTGAAGATACGGTCGAGTTCGACGTTCCGCGTGATGGAGACTATGTTCTCGCCTTCCGCTACGCCAACGGGGCTGGGGAAATCGGCACGGGCATCACTTGCGGTGTCCGGAATGTCGAAGTCTCGGAAGTTGGTGGTGTGAGTGTATCGCACGGCTACGCGGTTTTTCCGCAAACGGGCGGCGGCGAGGAATTCAGACGCTCCTCATCACTCCGCTTGTCCTTGCACAAAGGGCGCTATGTCATTCGGCTGAGCGCCGGCGGACACGCGATCAACATGAGCTATCTTGCGGCCAACGATGCCTTCACCGAGTTCGTCGGCGGAGGTGCGCGACCTTTCAACGACTTTACGGTCAAGTCTGCTCTGCTCGAGCCGCTTTGACTGGGATGTTCCGACCGACGCTCATTCTGTCGAAAGCACGAAGCGAACTGCCGTGCGATTGACCGAAAGTCTCGCCGTGACGCCAGCCGGCTCGCGACCAAGTGGAAGCCTACGCCCAGCGCAAGGGGATGACGGTGGCCGAGGAGGAGAAAAGGTTGGCGCCGAACTTGGCTTACGAGCCGAAGAGGTAAGCCAAGGGCTACTTGGCCAAGTTTGTAGCGGCGGACTATACCCGCCGGAGCATGATAAAAGTAGGCACCGACGGTCACAGACCGCCGCTAAACCACTGGAGGAAATGCTACATCTTGAATTCGGGGATGTCTTCGATGGGGTGCGGGGTCTTCTCGCGGAGCTTGAAGGCGGCGATGATTTCCTCGAAGGCGCGGGCGGCAACTTCATAGGGAACGGGCTCGGGTTCCTGCATCGTGCCCGTGAAGACCGGCAACTCGAAGTATCCGTCCTGTTTGTCGTCGCTCACAGGTCTACCTTCGGTCATGAGCCGGGATTTTTCAACCTCTCGAGCGCTTCCTCACCTCCGTAGCGGACCACAATGGTGGCGAACTCGCGGTCGGCTGTGTCGAGATTATGCCTTTTGACGAGTTGGCGAATGTCGGTCCAATCCTTACCCGGATCGCTGCGCGAGGGGCTGCGCGCAGCATGCAGTTTCAGAGCAACCATATGCCGCGCGGACGGCACCTTGATATTCACCCGTCCGTGGACTCTGCTTCCAGCTTCCTCGCTCAAATTTCTCCATGTGGTCTGATTGACATACATGATGTCGACGCGCGGCCAACCGGGTGTGCTGTGGTGAAATTGGTCGAATGCTTCGGTGCGGTTGCTCAGGCTGTAACCGAAGCTACTCAGGGTTTGTTCCCACCGTTCTCTCGTCTCCTGCGGGCCGAGAAAATCCACATCCATGGTCAGACGTTGGTAGCCAAGGTGGCTCATGGCCTGGCCTCCTATGAGAAGGAAGTCCATATTGCGCTTCGTCGCTTCCTCCGTGAGGCGTTCGATGAGTTCGAGGATCATGGCGGGGTGGAGTCAGCGTAGCGCACCGAGCACGGCTTGGGCGGGGGAAATGGTTGCTTGCGCAAGGAGATTTGCGCGGACGCTTTTGAAGTTTGCCCGCATGGATGCCCGGTAGGCGGCATCATCGAGAAGAAGGAGAGCTTCGGAAGCAAGAGCCGAAGGCGTGGCATTTTGTTGGATGAATTCTTTGACGATTTCCTTTTCGGCGAGAAGGTTGGCCATGCCGAGGTGCGGGACTCTGATCACGGCGCGGCCCGCCAGGTAGGTGAGGGGGGCGACTTTGTAGACGAGGGCGTAGGGGAGTCCGCAGAGTGTGGCCTCGAGGGTTGCGGTGCCGGAGGCGACGAGGCCGGCGGTGGCGGTTTGCATGAGGTTGCGGGCGTTGCGTAGCCCGACTTCGCAGCCGACGCCAGCCTGCGCAGCCATGGCGCGCATGAGGGTTTGGAGTTTTGCCGAGGAAGCGGCGCTGGCGAAGACGGTTTGGGGGCGGCGGGCGAGGACGATCTTGGCTGCGCCTAGCATGGCCGGAAAAATTTTGCGCACTTCGCGTTCGCGGCTGCCGGGCAGGAGGGCAAAGAGATCCGGGTTGCGTGCTTCGTCGCCGAGGATTTCCAGCTTTGAGGCCAGGGGATGTCCGACGAACTCGGTGGGTAGGCCAGATTGTTCGTAGAGATCTTTTTCGAAGGGAAAGATGCAGAACATGCGGTCGAGCCAGCGGGCCATGCGCGGGATGCGGGCGCGGTTCCACGCCCAGACTTGCGGGCTGATGTAGTAGAGGAGCTTCAAGCGGGGGCGCTTTGACTGCAGGGCTTTGGCCAGGCGGAGGTTGAAGCCCGGATAGTCGACGAAGAGGACGGCATCGGGTTTTTCGCGGGCAATGCGGTCGAGGGTGTCGCGGAATTTGCTGCGGAAGTAGCCGTAGTGACGGAGGACGTCCCACAAGCCGACCACGGCGGCGTCGTGGGTCCAGTCTTCGACTGCGGAACTCATG
>CAYQMP010000152.1:0-5027 GCA_964418615.1 uncultured Chthoniobacter sp.
CCGGCGGGGACGCCGCCGCTACAATTCCTGCTGGCCCACACGCGTCTTCCGAACAAACCGCAACACGAGCAAAGCCGCGGCAAAGAGCAGTCCCCACGCCAAACCGATCCACATGCCCGACGCCCCGTAACCGCGCCCGAAAGTCAACCAGCTCCCCAAAGGCAGGGCGATCGCCCAATAGGCCGCCACGGTGATCCACATCGGCGCCTTCGTATCGCGCAGGCCGCGCAGCAATCCCGAGCCCACCACCTGCACGCCGTCGACCATTTGGAAAATGCCGGCAATGACCAGCAACTTGGCCGCAATGACAATAACCGCCGGATCGCTGACAAAGGCCCGCGCAATATCGGGTCCGAAGGTGACAAGAATCACGGTGAAGCCGGCCATGACAACCAACCCGACCATCCACGCACCGGCCCCGATGGGGCGCAGCAGTTCGAGTTGACCCCGGCCTACGGCTTGTCCGATCCGCACGGTCGAAGCCATGGCCACGCCGAGCGGAAACATGAAGGTGGTCGAGGCGCAGGTGATGGCGATCTGGTGCGCGGCCAGCGGCACCGCGCCTAGGCGCCCGATGAGCAGGGCCGCCATGGCGAAGGCCCCGACTTCGCCGAGCAATTGCAGACCGGCGGGAAGGCCCAACCGCAGCAGCGCACCCTGCTCCCGCCACCATTCGAGGTCCGGCTTCCATGCCTCGGATGGCGCGCTGCTCGCCGCGAGCACGAACCACGTCATGGCCACGAACGTCACCACGCGGCTGATCAGCGTGGCCCAACCGGCCCCGGTCAGACCGAGCGCCGGCGCCCCGAGGTTGCCGAAGATGAACACCCAGTTGAGGAAGACATTGAGCAGGACCCCGCCGAACATGATCCAAAAGGCGGGCCAGGGGCGCGATTGACTCTCCAAGTAATTCCGCGCCGTCGCGGTCAGCCACGCGGGGATGAGCGACCACGCCACGATGATGGTGTAGGCCTTGGCTTCCTCGACCACGCCCGGGGCCTGACCGAGATGATGGAAGAGCGGATAAACGAGGTGCATGCCGACCGCGCAAAGCACGCCGCCGATGACCGACAACCCGGCCCCGCCGTAGTAAGCCCGCGCCATGTCGTGGGCTGCGCCCGCACCGTGGGCGTGGGAGACGCGGATGGAAACCGAGGTGAGCACCCCGAAGCCGGCCACGGCAATGACCATGATCACGTTGTTGCCGAACGCGCATGCCGCGAGGGCCAGCGTCCCGACATGGCCGACCATGACCGTGTCGGCCACGCCCATGAGCATTTGCCCGACCTGGCCCGCGGTGATCGGCGCGGCGAGGCGGAGAGTCGGCCGTAATTCACGGAGCGTGGCGCGGGAGAAACTCATCGAGGGAGGCGCATCGTGCCCGAAGGATTTTTCGCCGTCGAGGTCTTGCCCCTGCCGTCCGCGGTTTGCATAGTGCCGACGTGGAAAAGGCCCCTCTCCGGTTTTTCGAAAATCTCATCGCCACTCCGTCGCCCTCGGGCTTCGAAACCGAGGCCCAGCGCGTCTGGGCCGAATACGTCAAACCGCACTGCGACGAATTTTCCACCGATGCCTACGGCAATGCCTTCGCCACACTCGGCGATCCTTCCAAAGGTCCGCACATCGTCCTCGCCGGTCACATCGACGAACTGGGCTTCATGGTTTCGTATATCAACGACGATGGCTTCCTTTTTGTGCAGGGCATCGGCGGCATCGATCGCGCCCTCTTCCGCGGCCAGCGCGTGCGCGTCCACGGACCCAAGGGAGCGGTTCCCGGGGTGACCGGATCGCTCGCCATCCACCTGCAGGAGCCGGACGACCGCAAGAAGGTGCCGGAACTGCACGAAATGTACATCGACATCGGCGCCTCCTCCAAAGCCGAGGCGGAAAAGCTGGTCCGGGTGGGGGATGCCATCACTTACGCCGACGGATTCGAGCGCCTGGCCGGACAAAGAGTCACCGCACGGGGCTGCGACAACCGTGTCGGCGTGTGGTCGGCCGCCGAAGCTTTGCGCTTGCTGGCCGAGAAACGTCCGCCGGTTTGCGTCACCGCCGTCTCCACCGTGCAGGAGGAGAACGGCCTCTACGGGGCGACCATGGCCGCTTACCGCTTGCATCCCGACGTGGCGCTCATCGTCGATGTGACCCACGGCACCGACATCCCGAATTGCTCCAAACCGAAGCACGGCGACATCCGCCTGGGCAAAGGCCCGGTCCTTTCGCACGGCAGCTCGAACCATCCGCTGGTGGTCAAGCGCCTCCTCGAGGTGGCCGCCCGCGGCAAGTTGCCGGTGCAAACCGAAGCCGCCCCGCGGCGCACCGGAACGGACACCGACGCTTTCTTCCTGCAAAAAGGCGGCATCCCCTCGGCTTACCTCGGCATGCCCAACCGCTACATGCATTCGCCGGTCGAGGTGGTCGATCTCCATGATATGACCGCCATGGCCGAACTGCTCGCCGCCTTCTGCCGCTCGGTCAAACCGGGCGAATCCTTCCACGTCAAAATCTGACACCATGAGCCATCCCGTTTCCGACTTCATCCGTCACCACTACCGACACTTCAACGCCGCCGCGTTGGTCGATGCCGCCGATGCCTACAGCAAGCTGATCGACGAGGGCGGGAAAATGCTCGTCTCGCTGGCCGGCGCGATGAGCACCGGCGAACTCGGCCTCTCCTTGGCCGAAATGATCCGGCGGGACAAAGTCGGCATCATTTCCTGCACCGGAGCGAACCTCGAGGAAGATATCTTCAATCTCGTTGCCCACGACTACTACGAGCGCGTCCCGCACTACCGCGATCTCACCCCGGCCGACGAGCAGGCGCTCCTCGACCGGCACATGAACCGCGTCACCGACACCTGCATTCCCGAAATGGAAGCCATGCGACGTTTGGAAAAGGCCGTCCTCGAGGAATGGATGGCCGCCGATGCCGCCGGCGAGCGCTATTTCCCGCACGAGTTCATGTGGCGCACGATCAAGTCGGGCAAGCTCGAGCAGTATTACCAGATCGATCCGAAAGACTCCTGGGTCATCGCCGCGATGGAGAAAAACATCCCGATCATCGTGCCCGGTTGGGAGGACTCGACCATGGGCAACATGTATGCCTCCCACGTCATCACCGGCGAAATCAAAAACGTGCACACCGTGCGCACCGGGATCGAATACATGACTTTCCTCGCCGACTGGTATCAAAAGACCTCGCCCACGCCGGTCGGCTTCTACCAGATCGGCGGAGGTATCGCCGGCGACTTCCCCATCTGCGTCGTCCCCATGCTCCATCAGGATCTGCAACTGGAGAACATCCCCGTCTGGTCCTACTTCTGCCAGATCAGCGACTCGACCACGAGCTACGGGTCCTATTCCGGCGCCGTGCCCAACGAGAAAATCACCTGGGGAAAACTCGAGGCTCACACCCCGAAGTTCATCATCGAGTCGGACGCCACCATCGTCGCCCCGCTCATGTTCGCCCTCATCCTCGGCTGGTAGCCATGATCCGCGAAATGGACCAAGGCGAGGGGAGCGGGGAGGCCCGCAATGTGCTCGGCGGACCGCTCCAGCCCTGCAGCTTCGACCCCGCGACGGGATTTTTCCGCGACGGACATTGTCATACGTGCGCCGAGGACCGCGGGTCGCACACCGTCTGCGCGGTCATGACCGCCGAGTTCCTCGCTTTTTCCAAATCGCGCGGCAATGACCTGACCACGCCCATGCCGGCCTACAATTTCCCCGGTCTGCAGCCGGGTGACCATTGGTGCCTCTGCGCCGGGCGTTGGCTCGAGGCTTATCAAGTCGGCAAGGCTCCCAAGGTCGACCTCGAGGCCACCAACGAAGCGGCCTTGGCCATCGTTCCCCTCGAGGCGCTCGAGGAACACGCGCTCTGACCGGCCGCGAAGGGACTTGGCTCTCCGGCCCGCGGCTGTTAGGAAACAGCGATGGTTACCCAAGACCCCGAAGACCGTTTCATCCGCAATTTGGTCATCCTCGCCGGCACCGGCGCGGCGGTCGGACTCCTCACCGTGGCCACGCTCATCGCGGTGATGGTCAGCGCCAATTTCAACATCCTGAACTGGATGGAGTAGGAAAGAGCTTGCCCCCGCTCGGGGCGGCCGCTACTTTCCCGCCCCTTATGCCGAAACCGGTAGCACGCAGAAAAACAAAGAAAGCCGTGGCCAAGCGCTTCAAGGTCACGGGTTCCGGCAAGGTCCTCCGCGCCCAAGCTTCGCGACGTCACTTGTTGTCGTCGAAAAGCGCCAAGCGCAAGCGTCAGCTCGCCAAGAACGTCCTGGTGGACGTGACCGACGTGGCCCGCATCAAGGAGAACCTGCCGTTTGGCTGACAATTGAACGCCGGCCGGCGCACCTGGCCCCGCGAATCGGGGCTCACGGGATGGATGAGGTGCGGGGCCGAACAACGAAACGATCCGTCCCGAGGAGACCGCCGCAAGGCGGGACAATAAATGCCAAGAGCAACAAACGCGCCGGCCAGTCGCGAGCGGCGCAAAACGATGGTGTCGAAGGCCAAGGGTTACCGCGGCCGTCGCAGCAAACTCTTCCGTTACGCCAAGGACGCGCGGATGAAAGCCCAAGTCTGGGCCACCCGCGACCGCAAGACGCGCAAACGGAACCTCCGCGGACTGTGGATCACGCGCATCAATGCCGCGTGCCGCGCCGAGGGGATCACCTACAGCCGCCTGATGGAGGGCCTGAAAAAGGCGTCCATCGCCATCAACCGCAAAATGCTGGCCGATCTGGCCGTGGCCGACGAAGCCGCGTTCCGCCAAGTCGTGGCCAAAGGTGCGGCGGCGCTGAAGGCTGCTTGATGGTAGGGGCACGCGGCCCGCGTGCCCGTGCTATGGGTGACGGACGAGCGGGCCGCTCGTCCCTACCTTGGGGCGGCTCGCGGGGACGCTCGCCCTACAACGGGCATCCGCTACAATCCATTGTATCATGCGTGAGGAACTGACCGCCCTGCGCGAGCAGGCGCTGCGCGACATCGCCGCCGCATCCGATGCGTGCGCCCTGGAGCAG
>CAYQMP010000153.1:0-5023 GCA_964418615.1 uncultured Chthoniobacter sp.
TCTCGGCATCTACGAAAGGCACCGACGGTCATAGACCGCCGCTACAAGTTTCGGAGGTTCTGGGGAGACTTCTCAGCGTCCTCTGCGGTTCAAAAAATCGAAGATGGGAAAGCGTCGGTGGGTGGGATATGTAAAAGATCCCCATGAGTGCCGCGCCGGTCGAAATCGAGCACCTAACCAAGGTCTTCAAGATTCCCATGCGCCGGGAGCGCGTGGTCGCGGTGCGGGATTTGTCGGTCAAGGTGGAGCCGGGCGAGGTTTACGGCCTGCTCGGGCCGAACGGTTCGGGGAAAAGCACCACGTTGAAAATTCTGCTCGGGCTGGTTTCTCCGACCCGCGGGCAGACGAAGGTGTTCGGCGAGGACAGCGCGCTGGTGCGCAGCCGCAAGGACGTGGGGTTCGTGCCGGAGAACCCGTATTTTTACAAATTCCTCACCGGGGCGGAAACGGTCCGGTTTTTCGGCAAGCTGAGCGGGATGGGCCGGGCGGAGCTGGAAAATCGCGTGCGGGAATTGCTCGAATTGGTCGGCTTGACCGAAGCGGCCGACCGGCGCGTCGGGTCTTATTCGAAAGGCATGCTGCAGCGTATCGGTCTGGCCCAGGCGCTGGTGCAGGATCCGGGGTTGCTTGTCCTCGACGAGCCGACCGCCGGCGTCGATCCGGTCGGATCGCGGGAGATCCGCGACCTCATCCTCGCGCTCAAGGCCCGAGGCAAAACCATCCTTCTTTGCTCGCATCTGCTTTCGCAGGTGCAGGAGATTTGCGACCGCGTGGGCATCCTGGCCCGCGGGCAGCTGGTCCGCGAGGGCCGCGTGGAGGACCTGCTCTCGGTGCGCGACCGCGCGGAGATGGTGCTCGAGGGCGTCTCGCCGGAAAAAATGGAGGCGCTGCAGGAGGCGGCGCGGAATCTCGGTGTGACCGTTGTCTCGAGCGGTCGTCCGCAGACCACGCTGGAAAACCTCTTCCTCGAGGCCATCGAGCCGGGCGCCTCGCCCGATGCGGGCTCGGGTCGGAATTGAGCGTGCGTCTTTTCATCCTCAAGCCGGACAACATCGGGGACTTCCTGCTGGCCAGCGGCGGGATCCGTGCGTTGGCCGATGCGGCCGGCGAGGAGAATCTCCTGCTTGCGGTCAAATCCGATGTGGCGCCACTCGCCCGGAGGGAATTTTCACGCGCGCAAATCGTGCCTCTTCCCATCCGTCCGCGGAAAAAAGGCGTCAACACCACGGCCATCAATCTCTTTTCTTGCCTGCCCGCACTGCTGCGCCTGGCGGGAACGCGCGTCGAGGTCGGTGTTTGTCTGCGGGACAAAAGGACTTTCCTCGACACCATCTTGTGGCTGGCGCCACGGGCGGGGCGCCGCGTGGCTTGCCAAAGTTCGCTGCGCCGCGCCAAGGGCGGACGCTGGGGGTGGTGGGAACGTTTGGTCCGGGCCGTCTTTCGTCCCGACTTTCTTCCCTATCCGTCGCCGCAACCCGGTCTGCCCAGTGATCTGCAAGCGCAGGGTCTGGTGGCTTCGGCGGTCCTCGGACGTCCATTGTCCGAGGAAGAGATGATGCCGAGGCTGCGCTTTGCGCGTTGGGCTGGCGGCAAGGTCTGGCTTTGTTGTCCGTTCAGTTCCCGCCCCTCGAAAGATTTGCCTGCGGCCACGTGGGCGGCTGCTCTGCATGCTTGCCGGGATCTGTGGCCCGAGGGCGGTATCCGTCTGGCCGGTGCACCGGACCAAGCCGGACGCCTCGCATCCTTCGCGGAGGAACTGAAAGCCGCGGGTCTCTCCCTGCCTGTGCATGTGGCGGCGGCGGTTTCGCTCGCGGAATTTCCCGATGCCGTGGCGAGGGCGGGGCTGGTTCTCACCGTCGATACCGCGGCCGCGCATTTGGCCTGTGCGGTGAGAGCGCCGGCGGTCATCGTGGCCAGCCGGAAAAAAGAGGAGGTCTACGCACCTTACTCGCCCGACGGACACCAAGTGTGGGTCTTGAAGGGCTCGGGCCGTTCGTGGCGGGAGGCGCTGAAGTCCGACGACATCGCGCAGGCCGTGCGGCATGCGCTGCGCGAGGGTTGACGCGCGGGTGGCGCGGGAATCAGGACCGCTTGGCGGCTTTGACGATTTTGGCGAAGCTGCGCGGGTCGAGGCTGGCTCCGCCGACCAGTGCCCCGTCGATGTCGGGCTGGTGGAGAAGTTCCTTGGCGTTGTCGGGTTTGACGCTGCCGCCGTATTGGATGCGGACTTTGGCCGCGGTGGCGGGGTCGAACATTTCAGCCAGCGTTTTGCGGATGAAGGCGTGGGCTTCCTGCGCTTGCTCGGGGGTCGCCGTGCGGCCCGTGCCGATGGCCCAGACGGGTTCGTAGGCAATGACGGTGTCGAGCATCTGGTCGGCATCGAGCCCGGCGAGGCTGCCGTGGAGTTGCTTGGCCAGCACCTCGTGGTGGCGGTTGGCGTCGCGCTCTTCGAGAGTTTCACCGACGCAGAGAATGGGGCGGAGGCTGGCCGCGTGGGCCGCTTTGACCTTTTTGTTCACCAGTTCGTCGGTCTCGCCGAAAATGGTCCGGCGCTCGCTGTGTCCGAGCACGACGTAGCGGGTGAAAAATTCGCGCAGCATCGCGGCGCTGATCTCGCCGGTGAAAGCCCCCGAGTTCTCGTGCCACATATTCTGCGCGCCGAGAGTGATGCCCGGAAGCGAGCTGATGGTCTCGGAGAGGCGGGGGAGGCAGGTGAAGGGCGGGACGATGACGATTTCGGCGCCGTCGAATTTCTTCAGCTCCAGCATGAGGTCCTCCATGAACGAGGCGCCTTCGGCTGCCGTCATGTTCATTTTCCAATTCGCCGCAATGATCTTTTTACGCATAAACCCGTGCATTTTGGCCGTCCGGCGGGAGGCTGGCAAGCACCGCGGTCCGGCGGGCCATCGATTCTCAGCGCAGGAGCGGCTCGATGGCGCGGATGGCCGGCCAAAAGAGAGGATGGCGGCTGATGCGGCTGAGTTCGGAGAGCAGAATGTCGGACGTCTTCTCGCGTCCGGCGGGCAGAAGTTGGGCGAACGGTTCGGTCCCGGGCGCGCGGAAGCCGGCGAGGTAATAGTCCGCGTTTTCCTCGCGGACCACGGTTGCCTCGGCGTCGGGGAAACCGATACGCACCGAAGCGACGCAGGCGGGATTTTTCAGTTCTTCGCGCAAATGGAATGCCACGGCGCCACCGCCGCGGTGGCGGAAGACCGGTGCTCCTTCGCCCTGGTCGAGACGCCACCCGAGGCGGCTGGCCATCCAGCCGAGAAGCTGCAGTGCGGTGAGTCGGTTTCCGGGGGCATGGGCAATTTCCACTTCTCCGATTTGCCCGATGCGCTCGAGCGCGGCGGGCAGGTCGAAAATTTGCGCTACGGCATAGCGCAAATGGAAAAGGCGCGTCCAGTTGAGGTCGCAAAGAGCAAAGCGCGGCCGGGCCAGTGATTCGATCTCCTGCAAAATGCGGAATTGCGCCGCGGGATCGCTCCACGAGTTGCTGTCCACGATGAGCCGGTCCACCCAGCGCCAAAGCTGCGGATCGGGATCCGGATGAAGATCGCCCTGCCACCACAGGTAGAGCGGCAAGTCGGTGTCGAGGTGGGAGAAGACGATGCTGGGAAGCCGTCCGGCCGCGGGTCCGTCGAGCTGGAAGGTGACTTGTTCGGAGCAGATTTCCTTTTTGCCCGCTTCGCGCAGGTGGCAGTGCGCGGTGATCCAGGCGCGGACGGCGGACGTTGCGGCGTCCGGGTCTCCCTGAACGAGCAGTGCCCGGAAGGCGTGGTCGGCGGCGATGGCCGAGAGCAGCGGTGTGTTGGCCGCGATGGCGTCGCGGGCTTCGCTGTAGATGACGAGATTGACGAGCGAGGCGCGGACCTTGCCGGCATCGGACCGTTCCCAAAGAAGACCGAGCTGACGGTCGATGTCGCCGACTTCCACCGGGAGGCCGGGGGAGATGACGGGAGCCGCGGTCATTTCACAGACGCCGCCAGACCGCGCCATCCTGCGCGAGAAGTTCGTCGGCTTGGCGCGGACCCCACGAGCCGGCGGGATAGAAGTCCAGCCGCGGCGCGGCGCCGTCATGCCAGGCCTCGCGGATGCCGTCGATGAACTGCCAGGCGTGTTCGACCTCGTCGCGACGGGCGAAAAGCGTGGCGTCCCCGCTCATCGCATCGAGGAGCAGACGCTCGTAGGCTTCCGGCGTGGCTTTGCCGAAGGACGTGCCGTAGTGGAAGTCCATCTTGACCGGCTCGAGCTGGAGCATGGCGCCGGGCATTTTCGCGGCCATGCGGAAGGAAATGCCCTCGTCGGGCTGGATGCGGATGACGAGCACGTTCGGGTCTTGCAACTTGCTCTCGCGGTTGAAAAGGACGGGCGGCGTGCCGCGGAACTGGATGGCGATTTCGGTGCCGGACTTGGGCAGGCGTTTGCCCACGCGCATGAAAAAGGGCACTCCGGCCCAGCGCCAGTTGTCGATGTGCAGGCGCAGGGCGACGTAGGTCTCGGTCATGGACTCCGGCGCCACACCGGGTTCCTGGCGATACCCGGGGACCTCTTTGCCGTTGATGAAGCCCTCGGTGTATTGCGCCCTTATGACATTATCACCGACCGCCTTGCCGGTCAGCGGTCGCAGGGCCTGCATGACTTTGACCTTCTCGTTGCGCACGGCGTCGGCCCCGAGGTCGATGGGCGGCTCCATGGCGGTGAGGCAGAGGAGCTGCAGCAAGTGGTTCTGCACCATGTCACGCAGGGCACCGGAGTTTTCGTAGTAGCCGGCGCGCGATTCCACGCCGAGCGGTTCGCTCGCCGTGATCTGCACGTTGTCCACGTAGCGGCGGTTCCACAGCGCCTCGAACACGGTGTTGGCGAAGCGCAGGACCATGATGTTCTGCGCGGTTTCCTTGCCGAGGTAGTGGTCGATGCGGAAGGTGTCGCACTCGGGGAAAGCGGAGGCCACGGCTTCGTTGAGCCGGTGCGCGCTGGGCAGGTCGGTGCCGAACGGTTTTTCCACGATGAGGCGCGACCA
>CAYQMP010000154.1:0-4981 GCA_964418615.1 uncultured Chthoniobacter sp.
CCGCCTTGGCGCGGCAGTTCATTGCAGCCATCGCGATGGGACATCGCGATCCACCTTGCGATGAAAACCTGCGAAAACGCAGCGGTCCCCTCGCCTCCTGCTCGTAGAGCCATACGGCTCGGAGAGGCCAGCGGACCCTGCCGGGCGGGAAGTTTTGTTCAGTCCGAAATCTTTCGGGAACTGCTCTGATTATGACATTCAGACCAGGACGCAGGCCATGCCGGCGGCGCGGGCGGCGGCGGCGCCGGTGGCGGTGTCTTCGAAGACGAGGCAGTGGGCCGGTTCGACGCGGAGGCGGGCCGCGGCGGTGAGGAAGGGGTCGGGGTGCGGTTTGCCGCGCTCGTAGTCCTCGGCGGCGATGACCGCGTCGAACAGGTCGTGGATCCCGAGGGCTTGCAGGGTGCGCTCGACGAGGTCGCGGTGGCCGCCGGAAGCAACGGCCATGGGTTTTTCGCCGTGATGCTCCCGGACCAGTTCGACCACATGGTGCACCGCTTCGACCTGCGGGATCATCTCGCGGTAGTAGTGCTCTTTGCGCAGGACGACTTCATCGACGTCCATGGAGGAGCCGAATTTCGCGTTGAGACGGCGCACGATCTCGGCGGTGGGCACGCCGCCCCATTCGTAGAAAAGCTCCTCCGGATACGATCCGCCGAAGTCCTCCATGGCGCGGGTCCATGCGCGGAAGTGGAGCGGCATGTTGTCGGCCAGGGTGCCGTCGCAATCGAAGATGAAGGCACGGAAGTCGCCGGCCGGGAGTTGCAGGGCCATGACTACGACGAGGCGGGCGGTTTGAAGTCGGGGTAACGCCGCTGCAATTCGTCGCGCGCGCGGTCGGCGTCGGCCGTGTTGTCGGCCCGGCGGTAGGCTTGCTCGGCCAAGACGAGGGCCTCGGGGGTGAGGTCTTTTTCGTCATAAAGCAACGCAACGGCCATGAAGGCGCGGGCTGCATCGTCATAACGGTTCTGGGCAAGGAGCGCGCGTCCGTTGGCCAGACGCGCCTCGGCGTTGAGGCGGCCTTCGGGCTGGAGCTTGAGCGCCTCCTCGGCCTGCAGCTTGGCCGCTTCGTGGTCGTTCAGGCCGATGAGGGCCTCGGACATGAGAAGGTGGGCGCGCGCCTTGGTTTTCGGCTCGTGGAGACGCGGGAGAAGGTTGTCCAGCGTGGTGCGCGCGCCGCCGTTTTGTCCGGCGCCGATCTGCGCTTGGGCCAGCGAGAGACGCAGGTCTTCGGGGGCGTCGTCGGCGCCGGCGAGAGGAGCGAGGAATTCGACGGCTTCGGCATGTTGTCCGTTTTCCAGCGCGGTCAACCCGAGCCAGGTGCGGACTTCGGCCGGGGCTTTGTCCGGCCCGAGCGCCGTGGCCTCGCGGGCGGCGGCATCGCGGTCTTCGCGGTAGTAGTGGGCGAGCAGAAGGCGCAGGGTGGCGCGCTCGCCGTATTTGGACGGATCCATCTCGCGCGCTTTTTCCAACGCGGCGATGGCGTCGGGGTATTTTTTGGCTTCGAAGGCGGTGTAGCCGATCCAGAAATGCGCCTGGGCGGCGGACTTGGTCTCGGGGTATTCGGCGAGGAAACGCTGGAAGGCGGCGGTCATTTCCGCCGGGCGCTCGAGGCTGCCGAGGAGGAGGGCGGACTGCAGCATGGCGTCCTCGCGCTCGCGGGCATCGGGGAATTTGTCGATGACCACACCGAAGTCGGCCAGGGCATCTTCGCGCTGTCCGTTTTCCAACTGCGCCATGGCGCGCTGCGCGTAGGCCGAGGCGATCATCGGATGACGCGGGAACTGCATGATGAGACTGGTCAGGGCGGAGACGGCGAGATCGTATTTCTGCTGCTGGAGGCGGCAGTAGGAGAGCTTGTAGAGGGCGTCGGGCTTGTATTTCTCCGCGCCGGGCGCGGTGGAGGCCTCGGCGTAGAGCGGCTCGGCATTGACATAATCGCGCTGCTCGAAAAGCAGTTCGGCCTTGAGCAGTTTGGCCCGCGCGCGTTGGGCCGGGTCGGGGTTGCTGGCCAGAAAGGCGTCGATCTGTTCGCCGGCGCGCTCGTCGCGCTGGGCGACGAGGCTGACCAAGCGGTGGAAGCCCGCTTCCTTGGCCGCGGCGGAGTCGGGAAATCCGGTGACGAGGCGGTCGTAGAGATCGAGGGCACGGTCCTGCTCGCCGAGTTGGCGGCGGGCGTTGGCCCCGAGGAGGAGCACATCGGGTTGCGCCTCGGGCGGAAGCGCGGGAAGCAACTGGGCCGAACGGTCGGCCACCGCCCGGTAATTGCCTTCCTCGTAGTCGAGGCGGAGCAGACCGGATTCGGCCGGCGCTTTCCACGCGCCGGGCTGCGGCTCGGCCACCGCTTGCTCGAGAAGCGGGCGGGCCGCGGGAAAATCGCGCATGTCGATGGCGAGGAGGCCGCCCTTCACCGCCGCTGCCACGCGCACGGGCGCATTGGTCGCGGAGGAGGCGAGCTGGCGGAACTGGCGGAAGGCGCTTTCGTTGAGTCCGGACCGCGCATCCGCCTCCGCGAGGTCGTAGATGGCCCGCTCGCGGTAGGGATTCTCGCCCTGCTGCGCGGCGACTTCCCGGTAAACGGAGAGTGCTTCGACCCGGCGGTTGGCCGCATCAAGGGCGCGTCCCTCGAAAAATTTGGCGGCAAGGCGCAGCTTGGGATCGCGGACGTGGTAGGCGGCGAGGCGGAAGGACTCCGCGGCGGCATCGTTGTCTTTGGCGGCGAACTGCATTTCGCCGAGGCGGTAGGCGGCCGGACCGATGAAGTCGCCGCTCTTGAATTCTTTGACCAAGCTGTCGTAAGCGGCCATGGCTTCGGCATCGCGCTTGAGGGCACGCAAGCTCTCGCCGAGGCGGAAGAGGGCGGGCTGACGGTCGGCGCCCTGCGGGCGGAGTTGCAAAAACTCGAGGTATTTGGTCACCGCCATCTGGTGCATCTTCTGCTGGTAGTAGGCATTGGCCTGCTCGAGGGCGGCGAGGACCGGATCGCCCATCGCGGCCGAAGGCAGGGCGCGGATTTCGCCCGCGGCGACGGCATCGGCGGTGGCGGGAGTGGCCGCGGGGACCACGGGTTCGGCGCGGCGCACTTCGGCCGCAGGGACAGCCGGCTCGGCCCGCCGCACTTCGAAGGGTTGATCTTGCGCGCAGAGCGGGGACGCGGCGAGGAGCAGAGGGAAGAGCTTCCTCATGATTCGGGGCGTCCGGTGGCGAAGGCCACGTTCCAGATGTTGGCCGCGCGGCAGATGTCGAGCACGGCGACAATGTGGCGGTAATCGGCGGCTTGGTCGCCGCGCAGGATGACGGCCTGGTCGGGATAGAGCTCGGAAATTTTGCGCAGGGTGGAAGTCAATTCCTCGGCCGACATTTCGCGGCGGTTCATGACGATGGCGCCGTCGGATTTCACGTTGATGATGACTTCACCGACGGCGCGGCGGGATTCTTTGCCTTCCTTGGCCGTGGGGACTTTGACGTCCAGCTCGGTCTCGTAGCGCGCGAAGTTCCAGGTGACCAAAAAGAAAATGAGGAGCAGAAAGACGATGTCGACCATCGGGGCGATCTGGAAAGCCCCGGGCTCGGGCACGGCCTGTTTGCGGAAGTTCACGTGGGGCGCAGTGTGCGGACAAAGCCCGCGGCGGGACAACAGTTTTGCGCGCTCACAGCGCGTCGACGATGGCCTTGCCCATGTCGGTCGTGCTGACCAGGCGCGTGCCCTCGGTATGGATGTCCTTGGTGCGCAGGCCGTCTTTGATCACGCGCTGCACGGCGGCCTCGATGGCCGCGGCCGCATCGTCGCGTCCGGCGGAATAGCGCAGCATCATGGCGGCGGAGAGGATTTGCGCGATGGGGTTGGCGATGCCCATGCCGGCGATGTCCGGCGCGGTGCCGCCGCTCGGCTCATACATGCCGAAGTAGCGGCCATTGCCTTTGGAAATGCCGAGGCTGGCGCTGGGCAACATGCCGAGCGAACCGGCGATCATGGCCAGCTCGTCGCTCAAGATGTCGCCGAAGAGATTTTCCGCGAGGATGACGTCGAAACCTTTCGGGTTGCGGATGAGCTGCATGGCGGCGTTGTCGACGTAGAGGTGGCGGAGTTTGACGTCGGGGTATTCGTTGGCCACGCGGTCGACCGTCTGGCGCCAGAGGATGCCGTTTTGCAGGACATTGGCTTTGTCGATCGAGGTGACGTGGTGCCGGCGCTTCATCGCGGTCTGGAATGCGACGTGGGCGATGCGCTCGATCTCGCTTTCCCAGTAAATCATGGTGTCCACGGCAAACCACTCGCCGCTCTCGTGCTTCATGTATTTCGGCTCGCCGAAGTAAAGACCGCCGGTCAACTCGCGGACGAAGAGAACATCGAAACCGCCGGCCACAATCGACTCGCGCACGGGCGAGGCGTGGGTCAATTCCGGCAGGCAGATGGCCGGGCGGAGGTTGGCGTAGAGGGCGAAGGTCTTGCGCAAGGCGAGCAGCGCGGCGCGCTCGGGTTGCTGGTTGGGCGGGAGCGACTCCCATTTGGGTCCGCCGACCGATCCGAAAAGAATGGCGTCCGACTCCTTGCAGGTCTGGAGGGTTTTGTCGGGCAGCGCCACGCCATCCGCGTCGATGGCCGCCCCGCCGACCCGCTCCTCGCGGATCTCATACGGGATGGCAAACTTGGCCGCCGCCGCCTCGAGCACGCGCAAGGCCTGCGCCATGACCTCCGGACCAATCCCGTCCCCCGCCAACACCGCCACCTTGAACTTGTCGTTTTCGCTCATAAATCAGCCCTTCAGACTATCCGAGGGTCCGTGGACCGACAAGGATTGGCGGTCCGCTGGGCCAGCGGACCCTACCGACCGGGACCTTTCGTGCGGCCCCTAGCCTTTATGGAAATGGCGTAACACCAATGCCCCCAAGCTTTTGGACGTCTGGCAAGCGAAGCCCAAGGGGAACGGGCGTCTCGCCCGTTTTCGGAAAGACAACACGGGCGGGACGCCCGTGCCCCCTG
>CAYQMP010000155.1:0-4965 GCA_964418615.1 uncultured Chthoniobacter sp.
CCTCGATCAGGTTGCGCCCGTCTTTGCGCCGGCCGGTCCCGTGGACGCCGCGCTGCCCTTCGGGCAGGAAATACTCCTCGCCGCCGAGCAGTATGACGTCCGCCCCGGACGCGACCAACTGCGAGGTAATTTCATCTCCCTGGTCGCGGCCCGAAACGCTGGTCAGAAAACACGCCGTTCCCGGTTCACCTGCGCCGCCGGTGTTGATCACGCCGACCGCGACTCCGCGTGCCTTGGCTTCTTCCATGATGCTGCGGGCCTGACCGGACGGGGAAACCGGGCGTCCTCCGCCGGTGTCCGTCCCGTAGGACGCGTGGGGAGTCTTCACGCCGTAAGCGTGCATCGTCGCGCCGGCGTTCGAGGAAGGTGTCAGCGTGTCCTCGGCGTGACCGCGGTAGACGGCGACGTGCGGAAGTTTGTCCCAGTTGATTTCGCCGTCCGGGCCGGCCAAAAGAAAGCGGGCCATCTGCCAGTGGGCAATCCCCGCGCCGTCGACATGATAGAAAATGACATTGCCCGTTTGCGGCGGGGCTTCGGCCGGCTGGCAACCGGACAGCAGGCACAGCGCGGCGGCCGCCGCGCAAACTCGCAGCTCGCTGCCCCTCACTCCCCTATGTCCTCGTTCCAAAGCTCCGGCTCCGCGGCGATGAAATCCTCCATCAATTGGATGCAATCCGCATCCTGCCGGATTTCCACCTCGACGCCCTGCGAACGGACGTATTCCTCGGGGCCCTGGAAAGTTTTGTTCTCGCCGATGACCACCTTGGGGATGCCGTAGAGGAGGATGGCGCCGCTGCACATCGGGCAAGGCGAGAGGGTCGAATAGATCGTGCAGCGACGGTAGACCGAGGCCGGCAGGCGTCCGGCATTCTCCAGACAATTCATTTCGGCGTGATGAATCACACTGCCTTCCTGCACGCGGCGGTTGTGGCCGCGCCCGATGATTTTGCCGTCGAGCACTAGCACCGAGCCGATGGGGATTCCACCCTCGGCACGGCCCTGCCGCGCTTCCTCGAGGGCGGCCTGAAGAAATGGATCCGGGGAGTTCATTGGACGGGCAAACTACGGGAGGCCGGGCAACCGCGGCAAGACTCCAAACGTCACAGACTCGACACGCCGCCCGCCACCCGCTGTCATTCCGCTCCATGAAAAGCATGACCGGCTTCGGACGCGGCGAGAGTGTCAGCCAAGGGACGCGCTACTCGGTGGAAATCGGCACGGTCAACCGCCGCAATGCCGAGCTGGTCTTCAACCTCCCGCGCGAACTCGCGCCGTTCGAAAACCACCTCCGCGAAATTCTTGCCCCAGCCGTGGCCCGAGGCCGCGCCACGGTGACCGCCTCGGTCTCGTCCGGCTTGGCCGAGCGTCCGCTCTTGGATGTCGCGCTCTTCCGCCGGTTGCACCGCGAACTGGCCTCGGTGCAACGCAGCCTGAAAATTCCGGGCAGTCCCGCGCTACCCGACCTCATCCGTCTCTATGCCGCCACGGCGCGCGAGGCGGGTCCGGCCCAAGCGCCCGATGCCTCTGCCTTGGCCAAGGCAGCCCGCTCCGCCCTGCGCTCTCTCGAGGCGATGCGCACCAAAGAGGGCGCCCATCTGGCCCGCGAATTGCGCCGCCTTCTGGACTGCTTCGCCGCCGAGATTGCAGCCATCCGGAAGCTCGCACCTTCCGTGACAGCCAAGCACCGCCAGGCCATGCGCGCCCGCTTGGCCGGACTCGATCCGGCCTTTGCCGCCGATGACGAGCGTTTGGCCCGCGAGTTGGCCCTTTTTGCCGACCGCTCGGACATCACCGAGGAACTCAGCCGGCTCGAAAGTCACCTCAAGCAGTTCCGCACGGGCCTGTCGGCCAAGGACGCCAACGGCCGCAGCCTCGACTTCCTCGCCCAAGAAATGTTCCGCGAGTGCAACACCATCGGATCCAAGGCCAATTCCGCCGCGGTGACCCGTCACGTCATCGCCGCCAAAACGGAACTGGAGCGCCTCCGCGAGCAGGTGCAGAATGTCGAATAGTCGATGAAGCGCCTCGGCATCCTCTTTGTCATTTCCGCCCCTTCCGGCGCGGGCAAGTCGACCATTTGCAGTTCGCTGCGCCAGACCCCGGACACCATCTACGCCGTTTCCTGCACGACCCGCGCACCGCGGGCCGGCGAAATCGGCGGGGAGGACTACCATTTCATGGACACCGCGGATTTCGAACGCCGCATCGCCTCGGGCGACTTCCTCGAATACGCCCGGGTGCACGACCATTACTACGGCACCCTGCGCCAGAGCATCGTCGATCACCTCCGCGAGGGCATCGATGTGCTGGTCGACATCGACGTGCAGGGGGCATCGACCATCCGGCAGAGCACCGACCCTTTCATCCGCGACTCGCTGGTCGATATTTTCATCATGCCCCCGAGCCTCGAGGAACTCCGCCACCGCCTGCAAAAGCGCGGCACGGAATCGCCCGAGCAGATCGAGTTCCGCCTGACCAACGCCGCCACGGAGATGAAATGCTGGCGGGAATACAAATACACCATCATCAGCGGATCGATGGAGGAGGACCTGACCAAATTCCGCGCCATCACCCGCGCCGAGCGCTACCTCAGCCGGCGCATCATCTCGCTGGAGGGCTGACATGGCGGCGGGCAAAACCATCGTGCTCGGCGTGACCGGCTCCATCGCCGCCTACAAAGCGGCCGATCTGGCCAGCCTCCTCGTCAAAAAAGGCCACGCGGTCCATGTCGTCATGACCGCCTCCGCCCGGCGCTTCATCACACCGCTCACCTTGCAGACCCTGAGCAAACATCCGGTCATGACCGATGTCTTCGACGAGCAGGAAGGCTGGTGTCCGGGCCACATCGAGTTGGCCGATAATGCCGATCTGCTCCTCGTCGCCCCCGCGTCCGCCGCCGCGCTGGCGCGGCTGGCCTGCGGGCTGGCCGACGATGCGCTCACCTGCATCGCGCTGGCCACCCGCGCACCGCTGGTCATCGCACCGGCCATGAACGGCAAGATGTGGTCGCATCCCGCCACGGTGCAGAACACCGAAACTTTGCGGGCGCGCGGCGCGCACTTCATCGGACCCGACGAAGGTCTTCTCGCCTGCGGTTACGAAGGTGCGGGACGCTTGTGGCCGGTCGATGACATCGCCAAGCAAGCGGACGAAATCCTCCGCCGTTGATCGGCGGACGTGTCATAAACGCCGGCAAAAGCGCGCGGCGCGCGGAAACCCGCCGGAAAAAATTCCGGAAATTTTTCAAAAAAACCGTTGACGCTTATGCATGATGGTTCTACGAACACCATCGTGAGTTGCCACAAACGCAATCTCCAGTCCCGCCACTGCGGATTGAAAGGGGGGATTCTGGATGCCCGCTAAAAAGAAAAAAGCCGCCAAGAAAAAAGTCGCGAAGCGCAAGCCCGCCAAGAAAAAGGCTGCTAAAAAAGTAGCGAAGAAAAAAGTCGCTAAGAAGAAAGTTGCGAAGAAAAAAGCCGCTAAAAAGCGCCGCCGCTAAATCTTAGTGAACTGATGAAGTTGCACGGGAGGGGATTTCGATCCCCTCCCGATTTTTTTGTCCGCCGCGCGCGCCGCATCTGCTAACACAACAACGAACATGTCCGAGTTTCTCTCCACGGCCGTCGATGCCGCACTCATGGCCGGTAAACTCCTGCGCGAAAATTTCGAGAAACCGCTCGAGGTCGACGCCATGCAGGCACACGACATCAAGCTCGAACTGGACCGCCGCACCCAGAAACTCATCGAGGGCCACATCCTCGCCCGTCACCCCGATCACGCCATCCTCGGGGAGGAAGGCATCAGAGGTGGCACAGGGGATTGCGAGTGGATTATCGATCCGTTGGACGGCACCGTGAACTATTTCTACGGTATCCCCCACTTCGCCACGACTATTGCCGTCCGCCGCAACAACACTCTCTTGGCCGGCGTGGTCCATGATCCCATGCGCGACGAAACATGGACGGTCGAAGCCGGCGGCCCCGCTTTGCTCAACGGCAGCGAGATCAAAGTCAGCACACGCACCGAACTCCAAGACTGCATCATTTCGATGGGTGTCTCGAAAACGGTCGACACGATCAACAGCACCCTGCCCGCTTTCAACCACGCCATCCGTCAGGTGAAAAAAATGCGCATGCTCGGGAGCGCCGCGCTCGACATCGCCTACGTCGCCACCGGGCGCCTCGATGCCTACATCGAAGGCACCATCAGCCTGTGGGATATCGCCGCCGGACTCCTCCTCGTCCCCGCGGCCGGCGGCGTGATCGACTTGCAACCCCACGAGGACAACCCGAACAAGTTCCGCATCATGGCCACGAGCGGCAAAGCCGACTTCAACTCCCTCCTTCCCCGGTAGGGTCTCCAGCGAACAAACTTTGTTATGACCACCACAGGCCTCGGTTACGATGTCCACCGTTTCATATCGGGACGCCCGCTTGTTCTCGGCGGGGTGGAAATTCCGCATGACATGGGACTGGAGGGCCATTCCGATGCCGACGTGCTCAGCCACGCCATTGCCGACGCCGTCCTTGGCGCGATCGGCGAGCAGGACATCGGACACCATTTCCCCAACACCGATCCCGGCATCCGCGGGATCAGCAGCTTGGAGATTCTCGAGAAGGCGGCCAATCTCGCCCGCTCCCGCGGCGCGCATCTCAACAGCATCGATGCCACCGTCATCGCCGAGGCCCCGAAGATCGCGCCGCACGTCTTCCCCATGCGCGAACGCATCGCCGCCGCCCTCGGCCTGCCCGCCGCCCGGGTCGCGGTCAAAGCCACGACCAATGAGGGCCTCGGATCGATCGGCCGGGGCGAAGGTATCGCCGCCATGGCCGTGGCCTCGGTCGAGTTGCCTTCATGACCATTTCCTGTAGCGGCGGCGTCCCCGCCGCCGGTCGTTCTCCGATGATCCGCTTCCACAACACCCTGACCCGCTCCCTCGAGCCCTTCGCCCCACTCGATCCGGAC
>CAYQMP010000156.1:0-4963 GCA_964418615.1 uncultured Chthoniobacter sp.
GCCGCGGCCGTCCTCGCCCAAGCGGTGACATTCCATGAGGAAGGCCTCCGGCATGGAAAGACCGTCGGCGATGTGGTCGCGCACTTTGAGGTAAAACTCCTCGTAGTCCACGTGGCCCGAGCTTTTCGCCGCGATTTCGAGGGCGTTGACCACGCGGACATTGGCCGCGAGGAGCAGGGCGAGGATGCGGAAGCTGACCATGGCCGCCGTTTTGGTGATCAGCTTGCCCACGGTGGGCACTTTGGCGAAGAAGCGCTGGACCGGCGGATTGGAATAGATTTTGCCCCAGTATTTGATCAGCAGGAAAATGGCCCCGAAAGGAATCAGCGCCATGTAGGGCTGGTGGAGCAGGATGTCGGAGAAGCCCATGATGATCTGTGTGGCCATGGGCAGGGCGACGTTCATCGATTTGTAGAGCTTCGAAATCGACGGGACCAAGGTGAAACTCATCACGATGATGACCACCACGGCCAGGATTAGAACGATGGCCGGATAGATCATGCCGGCCTTGAGTTTGCGCAGGATACGCAGCGACTTCTCGCGGCCGCTGGTGATCTGCTGGAAGACCATGTCGATCTGGCCCGACTCCTCGCCGGCGCGGATGAGGGCCAGCACATCCTCGGTGAAGATGTCCGGGTGCAGGGCGAAGGCGTCGCTCATCTTCTCGCCGGAGAGGATGCTGCGGCTGATGTCGGCCACCGCCCCGCGCATCCGCGGGGTCTGCAGGCGGCCGGCCATCAGTTCGAGCGCCTTGTTGATCGCGATATTGCGCTGCAGACAACGCGCCATGCCGTTGAAAAACTGGGCCGACTCCTCGAGGTTGGGCTTCTTCTGCGAGACCCGGTTGACGAACTCGTCGGCCCCGGCGATGTCGGTCACCTCGGCCGTCTCGTTCGGTGCCTTGCCGGAGCCGAAAACGGCTTTGCTGTCCTCGTCGGTGTCGACGATCACCTTCGACACCTTGCCGTTGTAGATGTTGGTCAGCTTGACTTGCTTGAGCATGGCGGAAAGGACAACCCGACGCGCGTCACGGACACCGGAGATTCCTCAGGGCACGGGCCAGACGGTCGCGGGCGTGACAATGCTCACCGACTCCGAACGGTAAGACAATACCGAGCCGTCCGGGGCGGTGATCGGGTAAGTGAGAGTGCAGGTGACATCGGTCACGGTAAAATCCGAGCCGTCGGAGGCCGTGCAGGGGACCGTAGAGGGGGAACCGAAGCTCAACCCGTAGGTCCCGGCCGCCGGCGTCGTGGTATCAGTGCAGGTCTCCGGCAGGATCTCCCGGATGCGGGCAGGCCCGAGACCGAGGCGGTAGAGCGTGACGGCCTGCTCCTGCAGGTTGGCGGCACGCAGGGAGATGGAGTTGATTTCCTCCTTGGCCATGAGCGCACCGACAAGGGACGCGGCCGCGGTGAGGCCAATGGCCACGATGCCCGCGGCAATCATCGCCTCGACCAGACTGAATCCCGTTTTCTTCATTGCTGCGCGCGGTAATCCTCCAGCCACATCATGCGGTCGGCGATGAAGTCCAATCCGCCCGGATCGACTTCAGGAAGAATGTCGACGAAACCGGAGGGGTAATAAACCACGCTGTCGGACCGCAAGCCCCCGGTCACCGTGACCCCGAGCAAACGGAAAGCCAGCCGGGTCTGGGTCAGGGTAAGGCCGAGGCGCCAGCTCGAGGCGCCTTGGGCATTCACCGTGAGGTCGCTACCGTCGTCGACCTCTTTGATCCGGTTGAAGTAGACCCGGCGGATGTTGTTGCTCGTCAATAAAAGCCGCGTGAGGTTGGTCCGCGCGGGGGGAATCACGATGTGCAGAGGCTTCTGGTTGTAGACGTCGCTACCCAGCAGCACCATGGTGGTGACGGGAACGCCGGAGTAGACGTTCGTGCCGTTGGTAATGGTGACCGTGTCGGTGCCTTCGTCGTAACGAAGCACGGCCGTGTCGATATTCGGATCGGCCGCCCCGAGATTGAGAACCACTTGGGCCTGATTGGTAAGACCGGGCCTCAGTTCGTAGGTGGCGTTGGTAAACAGTCCGTAGGCCGACGCCCCCGGCTGGACGTCAAGGAAACCCTGGTAGCCGTTGGTGTCGCCTGTGCCCCGGGTCATCGTGTTGGTCACCGAGGCCACCGGCATGCGGGGCAGACCGTAGAAGCCGACAAATTTCTCGCCGGTCGTGCTCATGTCGATGTAGGGAGGCACGGCAAGCGAGGCCACATCATTGTTGGCCGGCCGCTGCTGCACAAAGCTATAGCCGGCGGCGACCGGACTGCGCGTGCGCACAGCGAAACTCCACTCGATGTCGTCCGCTCCCTGGAGCAGCTGCGCCGCGAACAACTCGCGGTAAAATCCCCCGCGTTCCATCAGGTTGAAGGGATTGATGTTCAAGACCACGTCCGTGTTCGTGGTGGACAATGCCGTCCAGTAACTATCCTGCACACCCCCGGCGGGAGCGATGCTGAATCCGCCCAAGGCATTGCTGAAGGTGACGCTGGTGGCGTTGGTGTTGGCCGGCACCGTGCCGCGGAAAATGCGCGACTGCATGTATTCCCGGGCCATGGCCCGGCTGTTGCCCAAGGTGACCCGGCGCTGCACCGCGTCCCATTCCGCATCGCCTGAAAGCCCCTGCGTGGCGGCCAACTGCAGCACGGCGGCCAAAACGAAGACCCCCGCCGTCATAAGAAGCACGGCAAAGACCATCACCGAACCGGTCGTGGCATGCTGGGCAGTCGTCTTCACAGCGGAGGAAATGCGGGAAGGACAAAAAAGAGACCCGTGCGGTCCCCCATGTTGGCGTAGCTGCCGGGAACGGAGGAGCCGCTCGGCACGGCCGCCCCCTCCAGCTTCGAAACCAGAGGATCGGGCCACCAGGCAAAGGAGAAAGGCCGGTTCGTGGCGATGGCGAAGGCTGCGCCGCCGCCTGCCGCGGAACGCGGAAAAAAGGCGGCCAAGGGGCGGAAGCCGTTGGCGCCGTTCGCCTCGCCGGGATAAAAAGCGTGGTAGTAGTCGGTCGGCACCGCGTTGTTCGTGCCGCTGAAGCGGCGGACCGAGGCGAAGGTGCCTCCCGCTGGCGCGGTGGTCGGCACGAAGTCCATCTCGTAGATGGCCGATACCGCAAGGTTGTTCGACGACTGGAGAACATTGTCCAAGGTGCCGAGGATGAAGATGCTCGCATTGGTCGCCCAATTGAGTGCGCCGCTCTGGCCGGACGGAAACGCCCCGAGTTGCGCAGAGAACGTCTCCCGCAAAGCATCCGGGGAGGTGTTGGTGCGGAAGTCCGTATTCTGCTGAACCGGCAGGCTCAGCGGACGGATAGACGGCGAACCGCGGAAGTTGCGGCCGAGGCAGAAAATGGCCGTTCCGGCCGCCGCATCCCGGACGAGACGATCCTTCAGCATGCGCGCTTGGACGCCCTGAAAATAATTGGGGTTGGCCCCCACGGTGATGAAGGAAGAGTCGGCGCCGTAGAGATCGGAAATGGCACCACTGGGAAGCTCCACGTTGGTGCTGCCGCTTTCCGAGGAGAGATTGGAAATGACGCCGAAGCCGACGACCGCCGCCGTGATGATGGCCGCGCCGATGGCCGCCGCGATGAGCAGTTCGACCAGCGTGAAGGCGTCAGTCTTCGTTGGCTGCGGACGGGGTTTCATTTTGTGCCGGGGTGAACGCGTCGCCGAGGAGGGCGCGGCGGTGGTCGGTGAGTCCCTCGGTAAGGTTGTTCGTCTTGATCTGGTCGACAATCTCCTCCACCGCTTCGGTCTTGAGCGGCGGCAGGGCGAGGCCTCCTTTTTCATCAAAAGGCACGACACTGGTGAAAACCACACCGGGCAGGAGCGAGCGGACCCGCGGGGAGAGATCGATGCCCAGACCGATGGTGCGGGGCGGAAGGTCCCTCTGCTGGCCGCGCTCGATGAAGGCGAGGACAATCTGGCGGTCGGTGATGTCTTCGACCCTCAGCCGCTCGGCTTGGTTGGCAAAGAGGCGCGGCACCATGTCGCCCTTGCCCAATTTCATGGAACCAAGCAGCACACGGTAATCCCCGGGCTGCCCGGACAAACCCGCCACCCTCATGTTCCCGAGAACACGGCGGATTTTCATCTCTTCGGTCTCCACCTCGATCTTTACTTCCTCCTGCTCTTCCGCGACCGGAACGGAGAGGAGGCCGAAGGGGTTGCGCTCGCCTTCCTCGACTTTCTCCGGGACGCGCTCCTCGGGCTCGAGGGCAGCACGGTTGAGCTCGGGGAGCCGCATATCCAGCGCCTTCTGTTGTTCCGGAGTCAGCGCATTCGTCGGCAAGGTGTCTTGGGCAAACAGGGGTGCAACCAGAAGCAAGGCTACGAAAATGGCGGTTAGGGCTCTCACAACGCCTCTCCCGGCTTCTCCTTGCGCAGCGGCACCTCGAGGACCAGCTCCATGCGCAGATCATCGCCGCGCGAGCCCTTGCTCAGGGCGAGACGGGAGATCCGCATGGTGGGCTTGATCTTCTCCATGTTGCCGATCCAGTTGAGCAATTTCGTGTAGTTGTCGTCGAAAAGCAAAGAGGCCCGCATGAGCAGGGGCAAAGCGTCGATGTCCTTGTTGTTGATCTTGTGAGGAACCTGCTCGTAGCGCTGGGACAGGGTCAGCATGGCCTGCTCGCGGACGATCATGCTGATTCCCGTCTCGGCCGACTGCTGCTCGCGCATCAAAGCAAAGTAGGGTTTCCACTTGCCCACAAATGTCAGGAGGTCGGCGGACTGCCGCTGCAGGTCGGCGAGAAGTTCCTTTTCCACCCCCAACTGCGTCTCGAGGGACCTTTCCTCCGCGCGGGCCTTCTCCACTTCCACGTCGATGGTGCGCGCTTTTTTCTGGAAGGTCATGCCGAGTTGCACGGCGATGAGAATGCCCGCCAAGACGAGAATGGCACCGATTTGCTTCGGGTTCATGGGGTGCCACCTCCCTGGGCTCTGCGCTCT
>CAYQMP010000157.1:0-4955 GCA_964418615.1 uncultured Chthoniobacter sp.
GTGCCAACCTGACCCGCAGCGCGTTCATGCGCTGGCCTTGGAAAAAATACCACACCGGATTCCTCCTCACTCACCTCGGCATCATCGTCGTCATGATCGGCGCCGTCGTCGGACAAATCTGGGGCATCGAGGGAACGATGACCCTCTTCAAAGATTCGCCGCCGGACAACAAACTCGTCCTGCAGACGCGCCAAATCACGGTGCGCGATCCGGACGCGCAACGCGCCGTCATGATCGAACTCGGACGCCAACCTCTGCGCGTGCGCGAAGGACGGCCGCTCGATCTTTGGACCACGCCCGGTGGATGGAAACTGCAAGCGGTCGCCGACTCGCCGCGCCTCATCGCCAACTTCCAACCGACCACCGCCCAGGGCGGAGCGCCCGCCGTCCTCGTCCGCCTTCAAACCAAAGCAATGAACCAAACGGTCGAACAATGGTTGCTGGCCGGCGATCGCAACCACAACCGCCTCGACCTCGGCCTGATCACCGTCGACCTCGCCACGCCCGATTCACCTGCCCCGTCCACCGGCGCGGCCAACCGCGCTGTCTTCGTCGCGCAACCCGACGGCACTTTGAACCTCGAGCTCTTCGCCGGCGGGCGCCTGGTTTCCTCCGCTCCGCTCGCCGCGAATCAGCCGGTCATCACCGGATGGAACGACTGGACGATCGAAGCGCGCGAAATTCTGCCCACCGCGCAAACCGGCTTCCGCTTCAACCCGCTGCCCAAGGGCGAACCCATCCCGCCGGGCCAAGCCCTCCTCGACGGTATCCTCGTGCGCGCGAGCAAAGCAGACCGCACGGTCGAACAATGGGTCGGCGCCGGATGGCGGGTCAGCCTTCCGACCGGAACCTTCCCGCTCGAAGTCGCCTACGGCTGGGAAGTTGCCGATCTGCCCTTCGGCCTCGTGCTGGAAGACTTCACCGTCGAACGCAACGAAGGCACCGACGAACCCGCGTCCTTCCGCAGCGATCTCGCCATGGTCTTGCCCGACGGCCAGGTCGACGGCACAGGCTCGTGCTCGATGAACCAGCCCGCCAATTACCCGCAGGCCTTCTGGCGCTCGCTCACCGGACTGACCTACAAAATTTCCCAAGCCTCTTGGAATCCCAACGACCTCTCGCAAAGCTCGGTGCAAATCCTCCGTGATCCGGGTTGGCTCGGCAAATGGGTCGGTTCGCTCATCCTCTGCGCCGGCCTCGTCACCATGTTCATCTTCCGCCGACCAGCATCTTCTGTAGCGTCGCCGTCCCCGGCGACGGCCGTTACCGACTCCTCGGCAGAGGCGGTCGCCACGGCCGCCGACCGCAAACCTTCGCCCTCTTTGGTTTCATGAAACTCATCCTCGCCATCCTCCTTGCCACTTCGGCCGCACTGCCCGCTGCCCCACCGGCGGCCGATATCGGACCGTGGGAATACCTTGCGGTGCAGGATTCCGGCCGACGCAAACCGATCGGAACGTTCGGACACGAGGTGCTGGTCAAAATCGCCGGACGCGACCCCGTGCGCACGACCGACGGTGAAACCTTCAACGGCAGCGCCTTCGCCTTCTCCAAACTCTTCGCCACCCGCGATTGGAGCGCGGAGCCGATGATCCTCATCTCCTATCGTCCGCTGGTCGAACAACTCGGTCTGGACCCCTCGCGCAAACGTTTCACCCGCAAAGAACTCGCCGCCGCCACCGGTCTGGCCTCGCTCTCGCAGGAAGCCGCCGCCTTGCGTCAAGCCGGCGAGCCTGTTCCGCGTCTCAACACGGAAGCGCAAACCGTGCTCGGACGCCTGCAACTCTTCGACGCCCTCGGCGCGACCACTGCATTTCTCATCGCGCCGCCGCCGCCCGGCTCGCCCCAAGGCGCACCGTGGCTCTCCATTGACCAACTCGCCGCCGCCTATCCGCCGGAAAAAGCCGCCCCGATTTTGCAGGACCTGCGCAATCTCAACGTGGCCGGACGCGAGGGCGACAACGCCAAGTTCGATGCCGCCGCACAACGCCTCGTCGACGATCTCCGCGCACTGAATCCCGACGTCTATCCGCCGGTCAACGTGGTCAATCGCGAAAACTTCTACAACCGCCTCAAGCCGTTCGACACCGCCATGTGGCTGCTCATCCCCGCGTCGTTGCTTCTCCTCGCCGGCGCACGCCACGGACCGCGTCATTGGCTGCTCCGCGGCGGTGTGGCCCTCAGCGCCGCCTCGCTCGGGTTCATGCTCTACGGCCTTCTTCTGCGCGTGCTCATTGCCGGACGAGCCCCGGTGACCAACATGTATGAATCGGTTGTCTGGGTTGCCATGGGCACGGTGCTCTTCGGTCTCATCTTCTACGCGGTCTACCGCAACCGCCTCATGCTTTTGAGCGCGCTGCCGGTCAGCTTCCTTTGCCTGCTCCTCGTCCGCAGTCTGCCTGTGGCCATGCCCGCGCGGCTTGATCCGCTCGTCCCCGTGCTGCGTGACAATTTCTGGCTCACCGTGCACGTGCTCACCATCACCTTGAGCTACGCAGCCTTCGCCCTCGCCCTCGGCTTTGCCCACGTCATCCTCTGGCGTTACATCCGCAGACCGGAAACCGCGGAAGCCATCCGCCCGCTGCACGAATGGCTTTACCGCATGATGTTCGTCGGCCTCATCCTTCTCGCCGTAGGCACCATCCTCGGCGGCGTTTGGGCCAACTACAGCTGGGGACGCTTCTGGGGCTGGGACCCGAAGGAAACGTGGGCCCTCATCGCCCTGCTCATGTATGTCGTGGCCATCCACGGCAAAATGGCCGGCTGGTGGGGCGACTTCGGTATCGCCGTCGCCGCCGTGGTCAATTTCGCCGGCATCATCATGGCCTGGTATGGCGTGAACTACGTCCTCGGCGCCGGACTGCACAGCTACGGATTCGGCGTGGGAGGCGAAGGCTACGTCCTCGCCTTCCTCGCGGCCGAAGCCGCCTACGTTGGCCTGGCCATCTTCCGCCACCGCGGAGCGCAGAAAGCCCAACTCGTCCCCGCCTGATTTCGGCGTTTCGTAAACAAGCGTGACAGAGAACACCGAGGTCGCGGGGTAATGCCGATGTCCCTTTGCTTGCCGACTTTCATCGAAGGGTGGATCGCGATGTCCCCATCGCGATGACCGGAATGAAATATCGCGCCGGGACGGCGCGATCCACCTTGCCAGACGTCGAAAAGCTTCGGGACCTTGGCATAACACCATCGCTGCCGGCCTACGGGTGGCAAAAAACGCACCTTTTCTTGCGGATCATTCCGGGGCATGCGATAAGTCCTCCCTGATCACGGGCTGTGGCTCAGCTTGGTAGAGCGCTGCGTTCGGGACGCAGAGGCCGTGGGTTCAAATCCCACCAGCCCGACCACCTTTTTCTCTTTTTCGAAAAAGGAAAAACCTCAGAGAGCGCGGAGAACTCAGAGGATTCATCAAGCTGTGGGAGACTTTCGCTTTGCACAGAACTGCAGTCCTCTGCGCCCTCAGTGTCCTCAGCGGTTTTCTCCACCTCCGCTCCGCGGGCCCAAACCTCAATGCTCCGGCGCCGTCTCGATTTCCACCGCGGCCCCGGCGTCTTCCGGTTCGCGCACCGAGTCGACCATGTCGCGCACTTTGGCCGGCGGGGGCGGGAAGAGCGGGGTCAGGCCGAGGGTCACGGCGAGGTTGAGCGCCATGCCGACCACGCCGATACCCTGCGGGTTGATGCCCGACGGGAAGATCCCGAAGGTCCACGGGGCCATGCCGAAAAAGACGCAAGCGATGATATACCACGCGGTGAAGCCGATACCCGCAATCATGCCGCAAATAGCCGGAACCGTGCCGACACGCTTGGTAAAAATACCCAGCACGATGGTCGGGAAGAAACTGGCTGCGGCCAGACTGACGGCAAAGGACACGACCTGACTGACAAAGCCCGGCGGTTAGGTTCCAAAGATCCCCGCGATGACGACCGCCACGCCGATGACCGCGCGTCCGACGAGCAAACGCTGCTGCTCGGTGGCGCGCGGGTTGAGCACGCGGTAGTAAAGGTCGTGGGCCACGCTGGAGGAAATGACGAGCAACAAACCGCTCGCGGTAGACAAGGCCGCGGCCAAACCTCCCGCCGCGACGAAGGCGATGATCCAGTTGGAGAGCTTGGCCATTTCCGGCGTGGCCAGCACGATAATGTCTTGGTCGGGGCCGGAGAGTTTCTTTTCCCGCAGGATGGGACGGGCATCGACGCCCTCTGTTCCGCCGGAGTCGATCCACTTCTGGTTGTCGACGAGCAGAGCGGACAACTCCGTCGCGCTCAGCGTGCCGCTGCGGAAGATCTCGTTGTCGTCGCCCGCGGAATAGCGGACCACGCCATCGCCATTGTCGACCCAGAGAATGAGCCCGGTCTTTTCCCAGTTGTGAAACCACGAAGGCAATTGCTCCGCCGTTTTGCCATTGAGGCTCTCGATCATGAAATAACGCGCGAATGCCGCGGTGGCCGGTGCGGTGACATAAAGGAGCGCGATGAAGAGCAACGCCCAGAATCCGCTCCAACGCGCCGCCTTGACCGTCTTGACCGTGTAGAAACGGACAATGACGTGCGGAAGTCCCGCTGTGCCGAGCATGAGGGCCAGCGCGACGAAGAAGACATTCACTTTGTCCCAACTTCCCGTGAACGCCTCGGTGTAACGCGAAAATCCCAGGTCGACCTGGATCTGGTCGAGCTTGCCGAGCAAGGACACCACTTGTCCGTCGGCCAATTCCGGACGCAGGTTGGCCCCCAACCCGACTTGCGGCAGCGCCGCGCCGGTCAGCATGATGCTGATGGCGATGGCCGGCACGAGAAACGCCGTGATCAGGACCCAATACTGCGCGACCTGCGTCCAGGTGATGCCTTTCATCCCGCCCAAGGTCGCGTAGACGAAGACGATGGCCATACCGATGACCACACCCGTGGTGATATCGACCTCGATGAAGCGGCTGAAGACCACGCCGACCCCGCGCA
>CAYQMP010000158.1:0-4896 GCA_964418615.1 uncultured Chthoniobacter sp.
TCTCGCACCCGTCCCGGCGTAGTTCAAGCGATCTGCCCCTGTAGCGTCGCCGTCCCCGGCGACGGCCGTTATCGATGACAACCGGCGGCGAGGACGCCGCCGCTACATCTGGCAGTATCCCGCAGCACAAAAATTCCCTCCTTCGCAATCCGCGCCGGCGTCTGCTAAGCTTTCATTATGTCGGACACCGATTATTTCGCCAAATACCGCGCCTATTTTGTCAGCCAGAAGGACCGCGCCCCTCTCGGCAGCATCGCGCACCTGCCCTTTGTCACGCTCTCCCGCCAAGCCGGCGCTGGCGCGGAAACCGTGGCCCATTTGCTCGCGGGGAAACTGAATGCTCAGGGACCGCAGGACGCCCAGCCGTGGACGGTGTTCGACAAAAACCTCATCGAGAAAGTCCTCGAAGACCAGGACCTCCCGCAGGAAATCGCCAAATTGGTCAAGGAAGACAAGGACACCACGGTGCAGGCCATCGTCGGCGAGTTGCTCGGACTGCATCCGTCGATGTGGACCATCTTCCATCACACCAGCGACACCATCCTCAAGCTGGCGCGCCTCGGGCGCTGCATCATCGTCGGCCGCGGCGGCAACATCATCACGGCCAAGCTCAAGGGCGGCGTGCACGTCCGCCTGGTCGCCCCGGAAAACGTCCGACTCGCCCACCTCAAGGCGCATTTCAAAATGGACGACAAAGCCGCGGCCAAATACCTCCACGATCACGACGAGGGACGGCGGCGCTACGTGAAGACCAACTTCGAACGCGACATCGACGACCCGCTCCTCTACGACGCCGTGCTCAACACCGGCTTGCTCGGTTTCGAGAAAACCGCGGATTTGCTCGCGGGGTTGGTGGCGGCTAAGGCGTAGGTTTTTCGGCGCCGGGGACGGCGCCGCTACAACAACGAATCACCGCCCTCGCGGTGCGTATTTCGCAGCCAAGCCCTCGTGGCCGACGACCACGAGCGACCAATCCCACGGCCAGCCGCCGCTTTTCCTCCAGCGGAAAACGAACGGTCCCTCGGCCCCGCGCACTTCATCCATGACGGCATGCGCCACCGGCGTTCCGGAGCCGAAGATCCCGATGGGTCCGGCTGCTTGCCATTCACCTCCCTCCTCCGTGATGCGCAACGGCTCCAGCGCGGCGATTTGCAAAGCGAAGAAGTGGCTGAACAACTGCCGCGCCTCGTCGATGGCCGCCGCACGGTCCTCGTTCCACGCATCGCGGTAATCCGGCGCCATCATGGTTTCCACCGCCACCCAGTCGCGTGCCGAGGCCCGCTTGAGCAGGTTGAGGGTGTGCATTTCGACCTGACGTGCCGGTTGCCAGAGCCACGCGAGCCAAAGAACCCATGCGGCGAGCAGGGCAAGCACCAGCCATTTGACAAAGGACACCGGAATGCTCATGCGGCCAAAAGGTGGAGCGCGATGTCCCCATCGCGATTCCGCTCCGAACGCCATCGCGCCGGGACGACGCGATCCACCTTCCTCAATCCGGCGACTGTTCCCGACCCGAAACCCATACCGCAATTCTACGGACAAACACCTTCAATCGTCTTGCAGGAAAGTGGCTGCGGCCCGATGGTGACCGGGCATGCCCCGCTCCCGACGCCGTAATGGCGAAACGCGCCACCGGAAAAACCCCGCCTCTTCGCGCCGCCGCACCGAGTCGAAATCCTCGGCCATCCCCGGCCCCACCGCCTCGCCGGCCGGGCGCTCCGATCCGGACTTTGCCGCGCGCGTGCTGGCCATCATCCGTCAGCGCCGCACTGCCCCGCCCTCGCTGCAGGAAATCGGTCGCGCCCTGAAAGTCTCCGGCCCCAGCGCCGCCGCGGTGGCCAAAGCGCTTCACGACCTCGAGTTGTCCGGCGACATCGTGCGCGTCCGGCAGGACCGCTTCACTTTGCCCTCCGAAGCCGACCTCGCGGTCGGGACCGTCCAACTCCATCGCGACGGCTCGGCCCACCTCCTGCGCGACTTGCCGGGCGAACCGGAATTTTACCTCTCTCCGGAAAACACCGCCACCGCCCTGCCCGGGGATCGCGTGGTGGTGCGGCATTTGCGCGACCAACCGCCTTACCGCGGTTACCAGCCGTGCGGACGCGTCATCCGCATCCTCAAACGCGGCACCACGACCGCGGTGGGCACGCTGGAAAAATCCGCCCGCTTCTGGCACGTCGTGCCGGACGACAAACATTTCGTCCACAACATCTACGTCCCCCAACCCGCTCCACCCCTCCGTCCGAACCAGGGCGACAAAGTCGTGGTCAAGCTCGGCGAGTGGAAGTCCCGCCACGTCAACCCCGAGGGCGAGATCGTCGAGGTGCTCGGGCCCTCGGACAAGCCGGGCGTCGACATCGAATCGATCATCCGCAAGTTCGACCTCCCGACGCGTTTCCCGCCCAAGGTGCTGGCCCAAGCCGATTCCTTCGCCAAAACTGTCCCCGCCTCCGCGGCGCGGGGACGCGAGGATTGCCGCGACACCTTGGTCATCACCATCGACCCGGATGACGCGCGGGATTTCGACGATGCGATCAGCGTGGTGCCCACGGCGGACGGGTGGCGACTGACCGTCCACATCGCCGACGTCTCGCATTACGTCCTCCCGGGCAGCCCGCTGGACCAGGAGGCCTACAAGCGCGGCAACAGCGTTTACCTCCCGGATCGCGTCATTCCCATGCTGCCCGAGGCCCTGAGCAACGGACTGTGCAGCTTGCGTCCCCACGAGGACCGCCTGGCCTTCGCCGCCTTCCTCGAAATCGACCGCCGGGGAAAAATCCGCCGTTCGCGTTTCGCCAAGACGATCATCCGCAGCGCGCACCGGCTGACTTACAAGGAAGCCTTCGCCCGCCTGCAATCCAAGCCGGGCAACGACATCGACCGCATGTTGCACGAGGCGTGGGCCATGGCATCCACCTTGCGCAAAAAGCGCTTCGAGGAAGGCTCGCTCGACCTCGATTTTCCCGAGGTCAAGGTCTGGCTCGACAACCACGGGCGTCCCGTGCGCCTCGAACGCATCGAGAACGATATTTCCCACCAGCTGATCGAGGAATGCATGCTCGCGGCTAACGAGGCGGTGGCGCGGCTTTTCCGCATGACGCCCGCGGCAGCCATCCACCGCGTGCACGAGAAGCCGGACGAGGCCAAGCTCAACGAATACCGCGAGCGCGTGCAAATGCACGGGCACAAGGTCGGAAATTTGTCCGTGCGCAAAGAGCTGACGCGCTTCCTCAAGATGCTGCGCGGGCAACCCGAGGAATACGCGTTGAAAACCGCTCTCTTGAAGAGCCTGAAGCGCGCCAGCTACTCCCCCGAACCGGCCGGACACTACGGCCTGGCCAAAAGCGACTACACGCATTTTACCAGTCCGATCCGCAGGTATGCCGACTTGATCGTCCACCGCGTGCTCTCCGACGTCTGCGGCTACACCAAGCCGAAGGGCCGAATCCCTTTCGGCGAGATCGCGCGGCACATTTCGACCACGGAACGCAATGCGGCCGAGGCGGAACGCGAAGCGGTGCGGCTGAAGAAGTTCGAATTCTTCCGCCAGCAACTGGCCAAGAAGACGGGACAGACCTTCAAAGCCATCGTCCTCGAAGTGCGCAACTTCGGCATGTTCGTCGAACTTCCGGAGGTCATGGCCGGCGGACTCATCCACGTGTCCGCCTTGGGCGACGATTTCTACACCTTCGACCAGGCGCGCCAGCGCTTTGTCGGACGGAAAAAGAAGAAGACCTACCAAGCCGGCGACAAACTCGAAGTCATCGTGGCGCGCGTCGATCCGTTCAAGCAGCAGCTGGATTTCGCGCCGGCCTCATAATGTAGCGTCGCCGCTACACCAGGTGGATCGCGCCGTCCCGGCGCGATAAAGCGATGCGATTTATCGCGATGGGGACATCGCGATCCACCAAAGAAGCGAAGTCAGACCAACCTCTCGCGTTGGAACCATGCGAGAGTGCGGGCCAGCGTGTCTTCCAGCGTCGCTTGGCCGCGCCAGCCCGTGGCTTGGTGAAAAGGATCGGGGTCGATGACCCAGCGATTGGGCCAGATCTCCCGCGCGCGGTCGGCGGTGAGCGATGGCACGCTCTTGCCGATGGCCGGGATGAACTTCGAGGCGAAAGCGACCGGTTTGAGGAGAATTTGCGGGACGTGGAGCAGTTTCCCTTGGCGTCCGCTCACCTTGCCGGCGGTCAGCATCAGTTCGGCATCGGTGATCGTCCCGGGCGAGGTGACATGGGCGACGTCCAATTCGCCGCCGCGCTCGAACCAAGTTTCGATGGCTGCGGCGAGGTCGTCGGAGGACACCCAGCTGAAATGCTTCAGCTCCCGCCCGGGCTTGGTCCAGAGTTTGCCTCGGACCATGCGGAAAAGCGGCAGCGTGGCCTGGTCACCCGGACCGAGGACCATGGGGGCGCGGAGGAAACGGACGCGTCCGTGCCCGGCATCGCGCACGACGCGTTCCATGTGCAGCTTGGATTCGCCATACCACGAAATGGGACGGTCGGGGTGGTCGAGTTTCTTGGCTTGGTGCCCCTCGGGGGTCGGTCCGCCGGCGGACTGCGAGGAAAGCACCACGGCATCCGGATTACCCGGCACGGACTCGAGCAGACGTAAGGTTCCGTCGACATTGACCCGGAAATATTCCTCGCGCGTGCGTCCGAAGAGCACGCCGGCGCAATGCACCACGCGGTCGACCGGACCGATGTGGCGGAAGTCCCAATGCGGGGCTTCGGCCTCGAGGATGGTCAGCTTGCCGGTGTCGCCGATCCCCTCGCGGGCGAGTTGGGCGCGCAGCTTATCCTCGGAACGCACCGGGGCGACGACCTCGGCGATGCGTTCGTCGCGCAGGGCGCGGAGGACGAGGGTGCGTCCGATGAATCCGGTGGCTCCGGTGAC
>CAYQMP010000159.1:0-4881 GCA_964418615.1 uncultured Chthoniobacter sp.
CGATTATGGCAGCGGCAACCTGCGCAGCGTGGAAAAAGCGCTGCAGCACGCGGGAGCCGAGGTCATCCGCTGCGAGTCACCGGAACTCCTCGAGAGCTGCGCCGCCGTTGTTTTGCCCGGCGTCGGTTCGTTCGGCGACTGCGCACGCTGCTTGGAAGAGCGCGAACTGACCGGACCGCTGCGCGATTGGCTTGCCGCCGATCGACCCTACCTCGGGATTTGCCTGGGTTACCAAATTCTCTTCGAAACGAGCGAAGAGTCCCCCGAAGCCCGCGGCTTGGCCCACTGGCAAGGCAAGGTCGTGCGCTTCCCCGAACGGAAAGATCTCAAAGTGCCCCACATGGGATGGAACAGCCTTGAGCCAGTCGGCCACGATCCGATCTTCGACGGGTTGTCCGATCCTGCGTTCGTCTACTTCGTGCACTCCTACTATCCGGATCCCTCGGACCAAGGGTTGGTCACGACACGCAGCACGCACGGCATCCCGTTCGCCGCCGCTTGCCGGCGGGGCAATGTACGCGGCGTGCAGTTCCATCCGGAAAAAAGCCAAGCCACCGGATTGCGAATGCTGGAAAACTTCATGGCCGAAATCCGAACCCGAACCTACTGATGCAACTTTACCCCGCCATCGACTTGATGAACGGCCAAGCCGTGCGCCTGCGGCAAGGACGCGCCGAGGAAAAAACAATCTATTCAAACGACCCGGTCGCCATGGCCCGCGAGTGGGAAGCCCGCGGCGGTGATTGGCTGCATGTCGTCGACCTCGATGCGGCTTTCAGCGGCGAACAAACCAACTTGGAAGTGGTGCGTCGCATGACCGAAGCGGTGCGGATTCCCGTGCAAATGGGCGGCGGTATACGTGATGAAAACGCTATCGAACGTGCGCTCACAGCCGGTGTTTCGCGCGTGGTCATCGGAACACGCGCGGCCGCAGGCGACGATTTTGTCGAACGCTGCGTGGCTCGCTTCGGCGGCAACAAGATCGCCGTGGGCATCGATGCCCGCGATGGCATGGTCGCGGTGAAAGGTTGGACGGAGACCACCGGGGTGAGCGCCCTCGATCTCGGACGCAAAGCGTCATCCGCCGGGGTCGCCGCCATTATCTACACCGACATCGCCACCGACGGCATGCTGCAGGGGCCGAATCTGGGTTCCACCGCGGAAATGGTCGAATCCGTATCGGCCGGCGTCATTGCCAGCGGCGGGGTATCCTCGGCGGGCGATCTGGCCCGTCTCAACCGCATCCCGCGATTGGCGGGAGCGATCATCGGCCGCGCCCTGTTCGACGGACTGATCCAAGGGAACCTCCGCGAGGCCATGCGACAGGCGGAAAAAGAGCTTGTTTGAGATTGGCCTTGCGATCTTGGGGGAAGTCTGTTCCCTATGTGTTCATGAAATTGCGTTTACCGGCTCTGACCGCCCTGCTTTCGACCACGGCCCTGATCGCCGCTTGCACTCCTGAAGAGAAGCCTGCCCCGACACCGCGCAACCGCTACGGGTTCGGAGGAACGCAAACCCTCCCGCAAGCCCCGGCCCAGAACCAGACGAATCCGGGCAACTTGCCTCCGCTCAGCGGAACAGACGCGACAGCCGGCATCACCGACACAAGCCTTGTCAGTCCGACAGCCACACCGACGCCAGCTCCGACTCCGCCGCCGGTCAGCCTGCCTACACCCGACCTGTCCTACGGCATTCCCGTGCCCGGCAAGCCCGGGTTTGTCACCAGTCCGCACGCTCCGAACGCCGGCTTTGTCGATGTTCGTGGATTCCCGCCGGGAACGGAGGTCAAAGACCCCTACACCGGACGCATCTTCCTCGTTCCCTGACCGCGTATTTTCCGGCGTGAGGTTCCCGCCGCGGCTTGTCATGGTAGCCGCCTCATGAGCGGCCAGAGACAAACCATCGCCATCTTCGGCCCCGGCCTCATGGGCGGGTCGCTGCTCATGGCGCTGCGTCAGCGGTCTCCGCAAGCACAACTGCGCGCGTGGGGTCGACGTCCCGAGGCGCTGGAGGAATTGCTCAGCCGCGGACTTGCCGATGCCGTCTCGACCGATGCCGAGGAAACTGCACGGGGATCGGATTTTGCGGTGCTCTGCCTGCCGGTCGACAAATTGGCCGAGACCGCACGCGCCGCCGCCGGAGGCATTGCATCGACATGCGTCGTCACCGATGTGGGCAGCGTCAAGAGCGCGGTGGTGGACGAGTTGGAAAAGATTTTCTCCCCGAGCGGAAATTTCGTCGGCAGTCATCCGATGTGCGGCTCAGAAGCCTCCGGCCTCCCGGCCGCGCGTGCCAATCTGTACGAAAATGCGCTCTGCGTCGTTACGCCGACTGAACGCTCACGTCCGCAGGCCGTAGCCAAGACGGAGGAATTCTGGAAGTCCGTTGGTTGCCGGGTCCGGCAGATGACGCCGGGTGCACACGACCGCGCTGCCGCGCTGGTCAGCCACGTGCCCCACGTTGCCGCAGCAGCTCTGGTCAACCTGCTTGCCGGCGAGGAAGACGGCACGTCGGCGATGTGCGCCGGTGGGTTTCGCGACACGACACGCGTGGCCTCGGGCTCCCCTGACTTGTGGGCGGCCATCCTCTGCCAGAACCGCGACGAGACAGAGCGGGGCTTGGATAAATTGTCAGGCATCCTTGGATCATTCAAAGCCGCGGTGAAGGCGAACGACCTGCCGAGAGTCGCCGCCCTGCTGGCCCAAGCGCGCGATGCACGCCAAGCCGTGATCTCCGACCCATGAAAAACGAACTTCGCATCCACCGCGCACCCGTCATGGCAACCCGCCTCCGCGTTCCGGGCGACAAAAGCATGTCGCACCGCGCCGCCATGCTTGCGGCCCTCTCGGATGGCCCATGCGTGCTGCGCAATTATCTACCGGGCGAAGACTGCCTCGGCACTTTGCGTGTCTTGGGTCAACTCGGCGCCGTCATCGAGAGTGCTTCCCCGACCGAGCACATCGTGCATGGCACGAAGGGGAAATTCCGCGCGCCCTCGGGGGATTTGGACTGCGGCAACTCGGGGACCACCATGCGCCTCATGTCGGGCTTGCTCGCCGCCCAACCATTCCGTTCGCGTTTGACCGGCGATGCCTCCCTCTCCCGTCGCCCCATGCGACGCATCATCGACCCGCTGGAAAAAATGGGGGCACGTCTGACCACGGAGGGCGACAAGGGATGCCCGCCCTTGGTCATCGAAGGCACTCCAGACCTCACACCGATCACCTACGAACTGCCGGTCCCCAGCGCGCAGGTCAAAAGTGCAATCCTCTTGGCCGGACTTTTCGCCGAAGGCACCACGACCGTGGTGCAACCCATCGCGACGCGCGACCATACCGAGCGGATGCTCGAGTATTTCGGCGTGCCCGTCATGCGCGATGGCACGAGTATCTCGGTTCAGGGTGGACAGCTCCCCCAAGCACGCGATTTTGACGTGCCCGGCGACATCTCGAGCGCCGCCTTTTGGCTGGTCGCCGCCGCCGCGCAACCGGGCTCGTCGTTGTGTATCACCGATCTCGGGCTCAATCCCACCCGCACCGGAGTCCTCGATGTCCTTCTTCGCATGGGCGCACGCCTTAAGGAAGAAGAGCAGACCAAGGGCCCGGGCGAACCGTGCGGCAAAGTGGAAATCCTCGGGAACGAGTTGCGCGGCACGGTGATCGGCGGCGCGGAAATCCCCAACGTCATCGACGAACTTCCGGTGCTGGCCGTGGCCGGCGCTTTGGCCGAGGGGACCACCTTGATCAAGGACGCCGCCGAGTTGCGGGTCAAGGAATCCGACCGGTTGGCGGTGGTCGCCCATCACCTCGGCGCGATGGGAGCCGATGTCACCGAGCATGCGGACGGATTGGAAATCCGCGGCGGGCGGCCGTTGCACGGCGCCAGACTGACCAGCCACGGCGACCACCGCATTGCCATGGCCTTCGCCATCGCCGGACTTTTCGCCGAGGGTGAAACAGTCATTGAAGACGCGGGCTGCGTTGAGACATCTTATCCCGGTTTCGAACGGCACCTGCAGCAAATCCTCGATGGAAAGTCCTGACTCATCCGCCCACGCCGAGACAGTTGTCATCGCCATCGACGGGCCGGCAGCGTCGGGCAAAAGCACCGTTGCCCGGGCCTTGGCGGAGAAGCTCGGCTACCGTTTCCTCAACTCCGGCGATCTCTATAGGGCCATGACATGGGCCTGCCTGCGACACGGTGTCGATTGCCGCGACGCCGGCGCTGTGGCCAGTGCCGCCGGCAAGACACAAATCGAGGTGGGCTGCGATGAAATCAACTACTTCCCCTTGGTGGACGGAGAGGATCCGCGGAAACACCTTCGGGATGAAGCGGTCAACGCCAACGTTTCCCCCGTCTCCGCGGTCCCTGCCGTGCGCTATATTCTCTCCGCAGCCATCCGCTCGCACTCGCGCGGACGACAGACCGTCGTGGAGGGCCGCGACATCGGGTCGGCCGTGTTCCCGGAGACTCCCTACAAATTCTACATCGACGCCCCGGCCCACGTCCGCCAGCGTCGCCGGCGTAACCAGGGCCAGAGCGAGGAGATCGCCAGACGGGACCTCATCGACTCCACCCGCAGCACAGATCCCCTCACCGTGGCCCCAGGCGCGACGGTCATCGACAGCTCCGTCCTCGACGTGCAGGGCGTCGTCGGGGCCATGCTGGCCAAACTCAAAACACAAGACCTTGCCGCCGCACAGACCGCATGCAACAGCGGATGACATTCTGGTATCTGCTCGGCTACTCCCTGAGCAAGGCCATCGCCAAGACCTTCTTCAATTATCGCGTCATCGGCGCCGAGAACCTGATCGAAGAAGGCCCCTGCATCATCGCGGCCAACCACTGCAGCTACCTCGATCCACCGCTCGTCGGCGTCGC
>CAYQMP010000160.1:0-4878 GCA_964418615.1 uncultured Chthoniobacter sp.
ACCGGTGCCGTATTCCTGACCGGCCAGCACAACGAGTGGCGTTCCGTCCGCCTTGTATTTCTCGGCCGCATCGAAAATGGCCATCTGTTCGCCATCCTTGCTGCCGGACCCGAAATACTTGGTCACGCCACCTTCCACTCCGGGCACCATGAGGTTCTTGATGCGGACGTTGGCGAAGGTGCCTCGGGTCATAATGCGGTCGTTGCCGCGACGGCTGCCGTAGCTGTTGAAGTCCTTCGGCTCGACGCCGTGCTCGACGAGGTATTGGCCCGCCGGCGAGGCCGCTTTGATCGCCCCAGCGGGAGAAATGTGGTCGGTGGTGACCGAGTCCCCGAAGATGCCCAGCGGACGGGCGCCGTGGATTTCGGCGATCGCGCCGGGCTTCATCGAGAAGTTTTCGAAGAAAGGCGGATGCTGGATGTAAGTGCTGCGTGGATCCCACGTATAGAGTTGCCCGACAGAGCCGGGGATTTCGTTCCACTTGGGATTCTGCTCGGCGAAGTCGCGGTAGAGCTTGCGGAAGATTTCCGGTTTCAGGGCCGACTGCATGGCGTCCCGGATTTCCTGCAGTGAAGGCCACAGGTCGCGCAGGTAGACATCCTTGCCTTCCTTGTCTTTGCCCAGCGGCTCGTTGGTCAGGTCGATGTCGACGCGACCGGCCAAGGCGAAAGCCACGACCAACGGAGGCGACATGAGGAAGTTGGCCTTCACGTTCTGGTGCACGCGGGCCTCGAAGTTGCGGTTGCCCGAGAGCACGGACGCCGCGACCAGATCGTTTCCGGTGATGGCTTCTTCGACCGCTTGGGGCAACGGACCCGAATTGCCGATGCAGGTCGTGCAGCCATAGCCCACGATCTGGAACCCGAGCTGGTCGAGGAAGGGCTGAAGTCCGGTCGAGTGCAAATAGTCCTGCACGACGCGCGAACCGGGAGCCAGCGAAGTTTTCACCGCGGGCGAAACATGGAGCCCGCGTTCCACGGCCTTCTTGGCGAGGAGACCGGCTCCGAGCATGACGCTCGGGTTGCTGGTGTTGGTGCAACTGGTGATGGCGGCAATGACCACGCTGCCGTGGTCCAACGCGGCGGCACCGTTTCCGCCACGGCCGAGAATGTTGTCGGGAGTGGGACGATCCTCCTCCATCTCCTCGACCTGCTTTTGCTCGTCGGCCGGAATGTCGAAGCGAGGGCGCTCGACTTTGATCTGCGCGGGCTGACCGCGGCCGGCGGCCGGTTTGTTGTAGCCACCGTCGGCCACGGGCTTCTCGAGCAAGCCGATGAAGGTGTCTTTCAGCGCGGGCAGATTGATGCGGTCCTGCGGACGTTTCGGCCCGGCCACGCCGGGCTGCACCGAACCCAAATCGAGTTCGATGTCGACGCTGTAGTCGATCTCGCCCTTCTTCGGCATGCCGAACATTTTCTGCGCTTTGAAGTAGGCTTCGAAGGCGGCGCACTGCTCGTCGGTCCGGCCTGTCCCGCGCAAATAGTTGACGGACTCGCTGTCGACCGGGAAGTAGCCCATGGTCGCACCGTATTCCGGCGCCATATTGGCGATAGTCGCGCGGTCGGGCAGCGGAAGGGATGCAGCCCCCTCCCCGTAGAATTCGACAAATTTTCCGACCACCTTCGTTTTGCGCAGCAGTTCGGTGACGTGCAGGGCCAGATCGGTTGCGGTCACACCCTCGCGAAGGCGTCCGCTCAAATGCACGCCGACCACTTCCGGAGTGAGGAAATAAACCGGCTGCCCGAGCATGCCGGCCTCGGCTTCGATGCCACCCACACCCCAACCGACCACGCCGAGGCCGTTGATCATCGTGGTGTGCGAGTCGGTGCCGACCAGGGTGTCGGGATAGTAAAGCTCGCCGCCGTCGGCCTTCTGCGAGAGGACGCCCTTGGCCAGATACTCGAGGTTCACCTGGTGAACGATGCCGATACCCGGAGGAACCACGCCGAAGGTCTTGAAGGCTTGCTGGCCCCACTTGAGGAACTGGTAACGCTCGCGGTTGCGGCGGAACTCCATCTCAAGGTTGAGTTTGAGTGCCTCCGCGCTCCCGAAGAAGTCGACCTGCACCGAGTGATCGACGACCAGATCGACCGGCACGAGGGGTTCGATCATGGCCGGGTCCTTGCCCGCTGCGGCCACCGCATTGCGCATGGCCGCCAGATCGACGAGGAGCGGAACACCGGTGAAATCCTGCAGAACGATGCGCGCGACGACGAAGGGAATTTCTTCGGCCGCCGGTTTCTTGGCGTTCCAAGCGGCCAGCGTGCGCACGTCTTTTTCGCTGACCTTGCGCCCGTCGCAATTGCGCAGCACGGATTCGAGCACGATGCGGATGCTGACCGGCAGGCGGGAGATTGCTCCCAAGCCGGCTTCTTCGAGGCGGGGCAGCGAGTAAAAGACACCTTCGTGCCCGGGCGTGGGGACGAATTTTTGCAGAGCGGCAAAAGGATCGTTCATGACCTTGCAAGAAAACGGTTCTCCGCGGAACTGGGCAAGCTCCAATTCGCCGTCCGGCAACTTGCTCTTGCTTCGCCCCCGTCGACGCGGCTTTCCTCCACCATGCGCAAAACCAAAATCGTCTGCACCCTCGGCCCCGCCACGGAATCTCCCGAGATGCTGGCCCGCCTGATCGGGGCCGGAGCCAATGTTTTCCGGCTCAATATGAGCCACGCCCCGCACGAGTGGGTCCGCGCCATCGTGCCCCGCATCCGCGAAGTGGCGCGCAAGACCTCGGCCAACATCGCCATCATGATGGACACCCAGGGCCCCGCGATCCGGACCGGCGACGTGGCCACCCAACTCGACCTGCACCCGGGTGACAAGGTCGAGTTCACCGTCCGCGGAGCCAAGAGCGAGGAGCACTATTCGGTCGACGTGAACTACGACGGCCTGATCGATGACATCCACGAGGGCGATGTGGTCATGGTGGACAACGGAAACATCCACATGAAGGTCCTGGCCAAAAAGGAAAACCGCGTGCAGTGCGAGGTGCTGACCCGCGGCGTCCTCGGTTCGCGGCGGCATATCAACTTGCCGGGGGTCAAAGTCAACCTCCCCCCCATGACCGAGAAGGACCTCAAGGACATCGCCGTGGGCGTCGAACTAGGCGTGGACTACTTCGCCCTGAGCTTCTGCCGAGAGAAATCCGACGTCGAAGCGATGCGCGCCGAACTCACCCGCCTCGGCAGCGACGCGCACATCATCGCCAAAATCGAGGACCAGCACGCGGTGAAATTCGTCAAAGACATCATCGCCGCGGCGGATGCCGTCATGGTGGCCCGCGGCGACCTCGGCGTGGAGTGCCCGATGGAAGAGCTGCCCATCATCCAGCGCCGCATCGTCAAAGCCTGCCTGCAGGTCGGCAAGCCGGTCATCGTGGCCACCCACATGCTCGAGTCCATGATCACCAACCCCCTGCCCACCCGCGCCGAGATCACCGATGTGGCCAATGCGGTCTATGAGCAGGCGGACGCCATCATGCTCAGCGGCGAGACCAGCGTGGGCAAATACCCGGTGCAATGCGTGGAAATCTTCGACCGTGTGGCGAGGCGAATCGAACGCAGCGGTGGCGCCGGCTTCGCCCGCGAGGCCTCCATCGAGGGCCCGCGGCAAAAAACGGTCGCCGCTGCAGTCAGTCTGGCCAACAACATTCCCCACGCCAAGATCGTCGCCTTCACCTTTCACGGGACCATGGCCCGCTACGTCTCGCACCTGCGTCCGCTCCATGCCCCGATCTTCGCCTTCACTCCGGACGAGCGCGTCTGCCGCCGCATGGCGCTGCTTTACGGCGTGCAAGCGCAATGCATGGGTTTCCTCGCCGAGCCCGATAAAAACGTCTTCGCCGCCGAGGCCGCGTTGCTCCTCAAAGGCTTGGCCGAACCGGGCGACCATCTCGTCGTGGTGACCGACATCCTCGAAGGCGACCGGCGGCACGAATCGGTGCAGCTGCGCATCGTTCCCTGAAAATCAAACGGGCCCGCCGCCCTTGCGGGCTGACGGACCCGTTCCCACCAAAACTTCACCCGTGCCCCGCCGATCAGACGGGCTGGGGCTCGGGAAATTTGAGTTCCTCACGCTTGCGGAGGGCCTTGCGCATCTTGAGCAACGCGATGTTTTGCAGCTGGCGGATGCGCTCCCGCGTCACGCCGAACTTGCGTCCGACTTCCTCCAGCGTGCGCTCTTTGCCCCCTCGCAACCCGAAGCGGAAAGTGATGATCTTGCGCTCGCGGGCATCAAGGACGTCCAAAAGGTCGCCGACTTCCTCGCGGAGGTCTTTGTCGCGCAGGGCGGCAAAGGGATCTTCGGCGCGCTCGTCGCTGACCAGATCGCCGAAGGCCGTGTCGTCATCGGCATTGATCTTGGCGTCGAGGGAAGCCGGGCGGACGGCCACGTTTTTCAAGTGCGCGACCTTGGCCGGGGCCAAGCCGAGTTCTTCGGCCAGTTCCTCGTTGGTCGGTTCGCGTCCGAGTTCCTCGGTCATTTGCGCGGCCACGCGCCGGATCTTGCCGATCTTGTCGACGAGGTGGACGGGCAGGCGGATCGTTTTGCTCTGATTGGCCAGGGCGCGTTTGATCGACTGCTTGATCCACCAAGAGGCGTAAGTGCTCAACTTGCCGCCCTTTTTCGGATCGAAACGTTCCACGGCTTTCATCAAGCCGATGTTGCCCTCGGAGACGAGGTCGAGCAGAGGAAGCCCGTAGTTGCTGAAATCGTGGGCAATCTTCACCACAAGGCGAAGGTTGGCCTTGATCATCTTTTCCCGGGCCTTCTTGTTGCCGCGCTTGATCTGGGCCGCCAGCTTGACCTCCTCTTGGGGGGTCAGAAGCGGGACTTGGCTGATCTCACGCAGGTAGAGTCCGATGTTGGTGTCTGGAGAGT
>CAYQMP010000161.1:0-4866 GCA_964418615.1 uncultured Chthoniobacter sp.
CGGATCCGCCGGCACCGGTCTCGAACAGGCCGCCGCCGTTCATGAGCGGAACGATGGACAGCATCTTCGCGCTGGTTCCGACTTCCAGGATGGGAAAGAGGTCGGTGAGGTAGTCGCGTAGCACATTGCCGGTGACCGAAATGGTGTCCTCGCCGCGGGCGATGCGCTCGAGGCTGAAGGTGCAGGCCTCGGCGGGCGGCATGATCCGGATATCCAGACCCTTGGTGTCGTGGTCCGCGAGGTAGGTCTCCACCTTGGCGATGAGTTGCGCGTCATGGGCCCGCGTCTTGTCGAGCCAGAAGACGGCAGGCGCGCCGGTGGCCCGGGCGCGTTTGACCGCGAGTTTGACCCAATCGCGGATGGCGGCGTCCTTCGTCTGGCAGGCGCGCCAAATGTCGCCGGACTCCACCTTGTGCTCGGTGAGGATTTTTCCGTCCGCATCGGTGACGCGCACCGTGCCGTCCGCGGGGATCTCGAAGGTCTTGTCGTGCGAACCGTATTCCTCGGCCTTCTGCGCCATGAGGCCGACATTCGGGACGGAACCCATTTTGACCGGATCGAGGGCGCCGTTCGTCCGGCAAAAGTCGATGACCGACTGGTAAACCGGGGCGTAGGAGCTGTCGGGGATGACCGCCAAGGTGTCCTGCGTGCGCCCCTCCGCGTTCCACATTTTGCCTCCTTCGCGGATCATGGCCGGCATGGAGGCATCGACGATGACATCGCTGGGCACGTGGAGGTTGGTGATGCCTTTGTCCGAATTGACCATGGCCAGCGGCGGGCGCGCGGCGAGGGACGCTTTAAGGTCCGCTTGCAGTGCGGCTTTTTCCGCGGCGGGAAGTTTGTCCATCTTGGCAACGAGGTCGCCGAGGCCGTTGTTGAAATCGACGCCCAGCTTTTCCAGGGCAACCGCATTTTTGCGGATGAAGTCCGCGAGGAAGACCCTCACGGCATGGCCGAAGAGGATCGGATCGGACACCTTCATCATGGTGGCTTTGAGGTGCAGGGAAAAAAGCACGCCGAGTTCGGTCGCGGCTGCGACCTGCCGCTCGAGGAAGGCGACGAGCGCCTTGCGGCTCATGAAGGTGGCGTCGAAGACCTCGCCGGCTTGCAGTTGGATCCCGTCTTTCAGCACGACGGCCGCGCCACCGTCGGCCGGGAGGAACTCGATCTTGGCCGTGGTGGCGGCCGGAACGGTGGCCGATTGCTCGTTGGAGCGGAAATCGTCGGCTCCCATCGTGGCCACGCGGGTCTTCGACTCTCCGCTCCACGCGCCCATTTTGTGCGGGTGTTTGCGCGCGTAGTCCTTCACCGCCTTGGGGGCGCGCCGGTCGGAGTTGCCTTCGCGCAGGACCGGATTGACCGCGCTGCCCTTCACTTTGTCATAGCGGGCCTTCGTGTCTTTCTCCTCCGCGTTCGCCGGCGAGTCGGGATAGTCGGGGAGGGCGAACCCCTGCGACTGCAGTTCGGCGATGGCCGCTTTGAGCTGCGGAACCGAAGCGCTGATGTTGGGGAGTTTGATGATATTGGCCTCGGGCTTGAGGGTCAGCGCCCCGAGTTCCGCCAACGCGTCGGACGTCTTTTGGCTGTCCGGCAGGCGGTCGGCGAAGGCCGCGAGGATGCGTCCGGCCAGCGAGATGTCCCGCAGCTCCACCTCGATTCCGGCATGTTTGGTGAAGGCTTCGACGACGGGCAGGAAGGAGTAGGTGGCGAGAAGGGGGGCCTCGTCGGTCTTGGTGTAGATGATGGTCGGTTTGGTCGGCATGGCTGACCCGCCATTAAAGCGCCTGCTGCGCCACGGTCAAAGCAAAGCCGGGTGCCTCAAGGCGCGGATGGATCGAGCCGCCGGAGGTAACCGACGGAAAAAATTCCCGTGTTGTGTCCGTCGGCCCATTTCGGCTGCCAGCCGTAGCCGCCGACCATCTCGTAGGAAGCAAGTTCGAAGCTGGCCGGTGTGTGTTTCACCTCGGGTTTGTCGCCGCGGCCGAGGACGTCCGGTTCGCCGTTGCAGACCGCGCAGGGACAGGCTTTGCGCACCTCTTCCAAGGACAAGTAGGTCTCGTGTCCGTCGCTCCAGGCAATGGCCAGTTCGCTCCCGATGATCTGCAGGGTGGAGATTTGCGGTGTCATGCTTGCGGATACGGTCGGGCGCCGAAGATGGACGAACCGATGCGCACAAGGGTGGCGCCTTCCTCGATGGCCGGTTGGAAATCGCCGCTCATGCCCATGGATAATTCGGGCAGTGGATGGCCGTGCTCTGATTGTAGCTCGTTGCGGAGTTCGCGCAGGGCGCGGAAGACGGGACGCGCGTCCTCCGGATTGTCGCTGTAGGGCGCCATGGTCATCAGTCCGCGGATGCGCAGGTTCGGCAGTTTGGTCAGGGCAGGGAACTCGGCCCGCAGTTGGTCGGGGCGGAATCCGTGCTTGGTCTCTTCGCCGGACACGTTGACTTCGAGGAGGCCTTCGACCGGCTTGTTCGTCTCGCCGGCGATGCGGTCGATGGCCGCGGCGAGCGGCGTGCTGTCGATGCTGTGGAAAAATCCGAACAGCGGAAGAGCTTGGCGCACCTTGTTTTTTTGCAGGTGCCCGATGAAGTGCCAATCGAGCCCGGCCGGGCAGGCGGGGATTTTGTCCCGGGCTTCCTGCACGCGGCTCTCGCCGAAAACGCGCTGGCCGGCCTCCGCCGCGGCGACAACCGCTTCGGCCGGATGCGTCTTGGAGACGGCGACGAGGCGGACAGTGGCCGGATCCCGCCCGGCCCGCGCGGCGGCAGCTTCGATTTGCCGGTGCACTTCGGCGAGATGGGTGGCGATATCGGTCATTAGATTTGCTTATGTATCAAAAGCGGAGCATAAGTTTCTCTCATACCCCCGTGCAGATCCTGCTTTTCAAAGTATTCCGCGATCTGGCCGAAACCGCCAGTTTTTCGCAGGCCGCGCAGCTCAACGGCATCACGCAGAGCGCGGTGAGCCAGCAGGTCAAGGCACTGGAGAAACGCTACGGCGTCCGCCTGATCGAGCGGGGCAAAAAAAGTTTTTCGCTGACCGCGGAAGGGCGCGTCTTCCTCGGCGCGGCGCGGGAAATCCTCGGCGTGGTGGACGGGCTCGACACGCGGTTGCGCGAGTTGAGCGAGGCGGTGACGGGCGACTTGCGTTTGGCCGCCGTGCTCAGTGTCGGACTCCACGAACTGCCGCCGTACACGCGGCAATTCGCGCGGCTGTATCCGCAGGTCAAAATCCACACCGACTACCTGCGTTCCGCCGAGGTTTACGCCGCGGTGCTGGCCGGCCGGGCCGAAGCCGGCTTGGTGGCCTTTCCCACCGCGCGTCGTGGTCTCGCCTCGGAGGTCCTCTGGCGGGACCGCATGGTGCTGGTTTGCAGTCCCTCGCACCGCCTGGCCCGCCGCTCGCGGGTGCCGCTGGGGGAATTGGCTGGGGAGAAGTTCATCGCCTTTGCGGCGGACCTGCCGACGCGCAAAGCCCTCGACCGGGCCCTGCGCTCCGCCGGGCTCCGTCTGCGTCCGGAACGCGAGTTCGACAACATCGAAACGGTCAAGCGCACCGTCGAGATCGACGGTGCGGTCTCCATCCTGCCGGAAACCGCCTTGGCCAACGAGCGTCGCGCCGGTTCGCTCATCCCCGTGGAAATCGCCGCCCCCGGCATGTGGCGTCCGGTCGGTGTGGTCACCCGGCGCAACCGGGTCGGTTCTCCCGCCCTGCGTCGATTTCTCGAACTTCTCCGCACCGCGTCGCCACGGCCCAAGCTTGCCAAGGAAGGGCTTCTGGCGGATTAGTCCGCAATATGGTAACCGGCAGACCAGTGATGAAGATTGCCACCCCACTCCTCGTTGGCGCGGCCTTGCTTGTCGCCGCCTGTGCCCAGGACAGCGCGACACCCGCCTCTCGCCAAGGCCCTTCGATCAGCGTCAGCGCCGCCGGGCCCGTCGCCCCGCGCCCGCCTCGCGCCCCGACGAGCTACAACTCGGTGCACACCTCGCGTCCGGTCCTCGCTTTGACCTTCGACGACGGACCGCATCCCGAACTGACCCCCAAGCTTCTTGATATACTGCGGGCCGAGGGCGTGCGCGCCACGTTTTATGTCATCGGACGCAATGTGCAGACTTATCCGGAGATCGCGCGCCGCATTGTTTCCGAGGGCCACGAAATCGCCAACCACACGTGGAGCCACCCGGCCCTTCCGAGCGTGGGCGCGGCGCGTCTCAACAAAGAAATCGCCAGCACCTCGGAAATCATCAAACGCGTCACCGGACGCCGCCCCACCAACATGCGTCCGCCCTACGGCGCGATCAACGAACGCGTGCGGCAGAGCATGTACAAGGACCACGGACTGGACGTTATTTTGTGGTCGGTCGATCCGCTCGATTGGAAACGTCCCGGGCCGTCGGTCGTCCGCCAGCGGTTGGTCGACGGCGCCACTCCCGGCGGTATCCTTCTCGCCCACGACATCCATCCCGGCACGATCGAAGCCATGCCCGGCACGATCCGCGATTTGAAGGCCAAGGGTTACGGCTTCGCCACGGTGAGCCAGCTCCTTGCTTTGCAAGAACACTCCCGTCCGCGTCCGGAGACCGCCGCGCCCTGAACCTCCGGAGGTAGGGACGAGCGGCCCGCTCGTCCGCTCTTTTTCCAACGGACACGCGAGCCGCGTATCCCTACCTTCAGAATGTCATTCGGGGATTACCGTCTTCCACCCACGGCGCAAAGCGTTTGGACCTCTGGCCAGGTGGATCGCGCCGTCCCGGCGCGATATCTCGCTCAAGCTATCGCGATGGGACATCGCGATCCACCCCGAAGGAAGCCTACCAGCAAGGGGACGCTCGTATCACGCCAGCCACGCCGCCATCGCTGC
>CAYQMP010000162.1:0-4832 GCA_964418615.1 uncultured Chthoniobacter sp.
CACATCTCGAGCCGCAACGTGTCGCGGGCCCCGAGCCCGCAGGGTTTCGCGCCAGCCTTGAGGATGGCGGCCCAAACGTCGCCGGCCAGACTGTTGGAAAAGAAAAGTTCGAAGCCCGTCTCTCCGGTGTAGCCGGTGCCTGCCGCGATGACCGCGCCACGGCACTTCTCCATGGCGACGAAAGTGTTACGCGCCGGCATTTCGCACTGGAAAACCTCGCGGAAAACGCGCGGGGCCTCCGGGCCTTGCACGGCAAGCGCGCTCATCGTGTCGCTGCGGTTGTCGATGGTTGCGCCATCGATCGCGTGCTTCTCCAGCCACGCCACGTCCTCCTCGATCTTGGCCGCATTGACCAAAAGCAGAAAATTGTCCTCGGCCATGCGGTAAACGATGAGGTCGTCAATAACCCCGCCGCGCTCATTGAGCAGGAAGGTGTATTGTCCGCCGCCGACCGGACACTTGGCGAGGTCATTGGCCAACATGTGCTGGAGCCAGTCGAAGGCCTGCGGACCCGAGACAAAGACCTCGCCCATGTGCGAGATGTCGAAAACGCCGCAGCTCGTGCGAACCGCTTGGTGCTCGTCGATGATCGAAGTGAACTGCACCGGCATTTCCCATCCGCCGAAGTTGATGCAACGCGCGCCGAGGGCCTTCTGTTGGTCGAAAAGGACGGTGCGCTTGGATTGGGACATGCCAAACGAATAGTCCATGCCTCTGCTTTATCCAAGCACGCCCTCGATCGGGCTTACCGCCGGAAAGCGCGGCGGCGGATCAGGCGAAGCCGAAAAAGCGCCGTGCGTTCCCGTGGCTGATGTCGCGGACCAGAGCACCGGTCAGGTCCATATCGTCGGGGATGAGACCTCGTTGCATGTCGCGGCCGAGGATGTTGCAGAGCAGGCGGCGGAAGTATTCGTGGCGGGGGTAGGAGAGGAACGAACGGCTGTCGGTCAGCATTCCGACAAAGCGGCCGAGCAGACCGAATTGCGAGAGCGCTTCGATTTGCCGGGTCATGCCGTCGAGTTGGTCGTTGAACCACCACGCGCTGCCGAACTGCATTTTGCCGGCGACGGGGCCCTCCTGAAAACTGCCCAGCAGGGCGGCCACGACCTCGTTGTCGCGCGGGTTCAGGTTGTAGACGATCGTTTTGGGAAGCTTTCCCTCGAGGTTGAGGCGGTCGAAATGGCACGCCATCGAAGCGGCAGCAGACTGGTCGCCGATCGAGTCGAATCCGGTGTCCGGCCCGAGCGCGCGCATCATCCGTGTGTTGACGTTGCGCAGCGCGCCGTAGTGGATCTGCATGGTCCATCCTTTCTCGGCGTCCATCACGGCCAGTTCGTGGAGCAGGAAGGACTTGTATCGCCCTGCTTCCGTCTCCGAGATCGGCTCACCGGCGCGGGCTTTGCCGAAGATGGAAGCCGCTTCGGCCTCGGTGCAGTCGTCCGCGTAGATCGTGGTCAGCCCGCGATCGGAGAGGCGGCACCCATGGTCGGCGAAAAAGTCGTGCCGCTTGCGCAGGGCGGCGAGCAGATCCCGAAGCGAGTTGATGGTTGCGTCGGCAGCCTTCTCGAGCGCCCTGATCCACTCCGGGAACGTGGCAGCATCGTCGATGGCCAACGCCTTGTCCGGCCGCCAGGTGGGTAGCACCCGGATGGCGAACGTCTTGTCCGCGGCGATGGCCCGGTGGTGCTCCAGCGAATCAATGGGGTCATCCGTGGTGCAGACCACTTCCACACCCGAACGCTCCATGAAGCCTCGAGCGCTGAATCCCGGCTGCGCCAGAAGCTCGTTGCAGCGATCGAAAATGCCGCGCGCGGTGTCCGGTCCGAGCAGGCGGTCGTCGATGCCGAAATAGCGGGCCAGCTCGAGGTGGGACCAGTGGTAAAGCGGGTTGCGCAGGAGCGCCGGCATGGTCTGGGCGAATTTTTCGAATTTCTCCCAAGGCGATGCGTCGCCGGTGATGAAGCGCTCATCAACACCGTTGGCCCGGAGGGCGCGCCATTTGTAGTGGTCGCCGCCGAGCCAGAGTGCGGTGATATCGGACCAGCGCTTGTCCTGCGCGATCTCCGCCGGCGACAGGTGACAGTGGTAGTCGATGATGGGCTGGGCAGCCGCGTATTGATGGTAAAGCTGCCGCGCCTGCGGGGTTTCCAGCAGGAAGTCGTCGTGGATGAATTTCATATACTCATCGCCGCGAAGCCTCCGTCGACGACGATCTCGCTGCCGGTGATGAAGCTGCCCGCGTCCGAGGCAAGCAGCAGCGCGGCGCCGACCAGCTCCCGGGCTTCGCCGAAGCGCTTCATCGGGGTGTGTCCCATGATTGCGGCCACGCGCTCGGGGGTGAGGACTTTGCGGTTTTGTTCGGCGGGGAAAAATCCCGGGACGAGCGTGTTGACGCGCACTCCCTGCGCGGCCCATTCGCGGGCGAGGTTCTTCGACAGGTTGTGCACGGCGGCCTTGGTGGCGGAGTAAGTGAAGACGCGGGAGAGGGGGACAAGGCCGGACATCGAGCCGAGGTTGATGATGCTGCCACCGCCGGAGGCGAGCATGCGCGCGCCGAAAATCTGACAAGCGACCATGACGGCTTTCAGGTTGATCGCGATGATGCGGTCGATTTCCTCGTCGGTGATTTCGAGAAAGGGTGTGGGGCTGTTCACGCCGGCTCCATTGACCAAGATATCGATGCGACCGGTTGCTTCTTCAACGCGTTGAGCCAAGGCGCCGAGTTGCTCCCGGTCCGTGACCTCGCAAGCCTCGAAAGAGGCTGCTCCTCCGGTCGAGTGGATGGCGGCCAGTCGCTTTTCGGCCTTTGCAGCGTCGCGTCCGACCAGAATCACGTTCGCACCTGCGGCCGCAAAGCCTTCGGCCATCGCACCGCACAACTCGCCGGTGCCGCCGAGGACGACGGCCGTCTTGCCGGTGAGATCGAAAAGCTCGGCGGGTTTCATTTTCAGCGGACGACGCGTGCGCCGCCTCCTTTCATCAGCTTTTCCACCTCCTTGCGCGTCGCCATGGACGTGTCGCCGGGGGTGGTGGAAGCCAAGGCGCCGTGGGCGGCGCCGTAGTCCACGGCCAACTGCGGGTCGTTGTGCTCGAGGAAGCCGAAGGCGAGGCCGCTGGCAAAACTGTCCCCGCCGCCCACACGGTCGAGGATGTCGAGACCGGGATACTTGCGGCTCTCGAAAAATTTCCCATCGTGCCAACAGATGGCGCTCCAATCGTTTTTGCTCGCGGTGATCACGCCGCGCAGCGTTGTCGCGGCTGCTTTGAAATTCGGGTATTCTTTCACTGCGGTCTCGATCATGCGCTTGAAGGCGTCTGTTTCAAGATTGCTTAGATTGTGATCGATTCCCTCGACCTCGAATCCGAGCGACGCGGTGAAGTCTTCCTCGTTGCCGATCATAACGTCGACGTATTTGGCGATCTCGCGATTGACCTCCCGCGCTTTGGCTTGCCCACCGATCGATTTCCAGAGAGACGGGCGGTAATTGAGGTCGTAGCTGACAATGGTCCCGTGCTTTTTGGCGGCCTGCACGGCTTCGACGGTGAGGTCGGCGGTCGACTCGGAGAGCGCCGCGAAGATTCCACCGGTGTGGAACCAGCGGGCGCCGAGTTTTCCGAAAATGTGGTCCCAGTCGAAGTCGCCGCGTTTGAGTTGCGAGGCCGCGGTGTTGCCGCGGTCGGGAACGCCAACCGCCCCGCGCACGCCGAAGCCCCGCTCGGTGAAATTCAAACCGTTGCGCACGGAGCGTCCGATGCCGTCGTCCTCGCGCCATTTGATCAACGCGGTGTCCACGCCGCCTTGCATGATGAAGTCCTCGATCAGGTGTCCGACCTCGTTGTCGACGAAGGCGGTGCAGACCGCGGTTTTCAAGCCGAAGCATTTGCGCAGTCCGCGCGAGGTGTTGTATTCGCCGCCGCCCTCCCAAGCGTCGAAGCGGCGGGCGGTGCGCACGCGCCCCTCGCCGGGATCGAGACGGAGCATGACTTCGCCGAGCGAAATCTGGTCGTAGTGGCAGGCGGATTTGTCGCGGAGTGGCAGTGACATAAGAAGCTAGAGGTTGATGGTTTGGAAATCGTGGGGCTTCCAAGGCGCTTCGCCCAGCTCGTCCGTGAGATGGGCGAATCCTTCGATTTCGGCCTTGGTGAAGAGCAATCCGCCGTATTTATCCGTGCGCTTTGCCGCCTCGGCTTCAAGTTGCCCGGGCAAGAGGCAGTTTTCGTTACCGGGCCCGAGAATGTCAGCGAGGCAGGCTTTGATGTTTTCCGCCTGCGACCGACCAAGCGCGTAATCATGGCCGCGCAGGGCTTCGGGACGGATGCATTGGAAAAAGAACGTCGAACCGCGCTTTTCGCCGACCTCGCCTTTGCCCGTGCCACGGATGGATGGCAACCCGCCGCCGATGAACGCGGCGTAAAGTTCGTCGATCAGTCCAAGGCCGTAGCCTTTGTGCGCACCGAAAGGGAGCAGCGCAACGGCCTTGTTCGGGTCAGTGGTCGGTTTCCCGTCGTGATCGACGGCCCATCCGGGTCCCAACTCCTTGCCCTCGCGGGCAAACTGCTGCACGCGACCCATGGCCACGGTCGATGTCGCCCAGTCGATGACGATGGGAAACCCGACGGCATCCTGCGTGGGGAAGCCCCAAGAGTGCGGGTTGGTGCCCATGGTCGGCGTCTTGCCGCCGAAGGGGACGACTTCCGAGGTGGCCGATGTGCAGTTTGTGTAAGCGATGTAGCCTTTGAGCGCCGCGTCGATCACGTAGCCGCCGCCCCACAGGTAATGCGTGGCGTTGTCCACGCTCACCATGCCGATTCCGTATTGGTCGGCGAGTTGC
>CAYQMP010000163.1:0-4813 GCA_964418615.1 uncultured Chthoniobacter sp.
ATTTCCGGGCGATGGCTCTGCGCGACCGCATGGTGCAAATGATCGAGGTGACCTCCACCGAGCGACAGCCTGACGGCCGCCCCGCGGCCTGGTCGTGGCAATTCCTCCCGGGTAACGCGGATTCGCCGCGCGCGCAGGTTTTTCCCGATCGTCCGGAAAGCCTCGCCTACGAATCCAATCCTGCACCCGAAGTCACAAAATCGGACGGCATCGACGTCTGCGTGCAACCGTTGCTGGCCGGCGGCGACTATGCCACGGCGTGGCTGGAGCGACGCGACGGCGATCGCGGGGTGATCTTTGTTTCCACGGCCAACGAGGTGCCGGCCTCCGGCCGCTCCGCAGAGGTGGCCGCGGACGAGGTGCGGTCGCCAGCCGATGCGTCGCTCGACGACTTGGTGGCGGCGCACCGCCGTTGGTGGCACGCCTTCTACCCGAAGTCGTTCCTCTCCGTGCCCGATGCGCGGCTTGAGGCGTTCTACTGGGCGCAGATTTACAAAATGGGTGCGGCTACGCGGGAAAACGGTCCGGCCTTGGATTTGGCCGGGCCATGGTTCCGCATCAACCAGTGGCCCGGCATGTGGTGGAACCTCAACATCCAACTGACTTATTGGCCGTTCCTCGCATCCAACCATCTGGCCTTGGGCCAGACTTTCATCGACGAGATCGACCGTCATTTCGATGCGTTGCTCGTCATGCTGGGCGGGCGGAAACTCGGCGACCTCACGTGGGCCATGCACAATTACTGGCTGCACTACCGCTACGAGGGCGGGTGGACGGCGCTGGCGGAGAAGTGGACGCCCAAAGCGAAACGCGTTGCGGCGGAGTATCTGGCTGCCCTGGAAAAAGGTCCCGACGGCCGCCTGCATCTCCCGCCGCTCGAATCGCCGGAATACAGCCGCGCGGGCGAGAAGAAAATGGGTCTTTTCCCCGATAGCAACTACAACCTTGCGCTGCTGCGCTGGTTGCTCGGTGCCTTGTTGGAGGTGGACGCGCGGACGGGCGGCAGCAGCGCGGATTCCGCGGTGTGGCGCGACACGTTGGCGGATCTCGTCGCTCCACCCGTGGGCGACGATGGCTACATGATCGGAGCCGACCAACCGCTCGACGCTTCTCATCGTCATTACTCGCATCTCGTCGGATTTTATCCGCTCTTCGTCGAGGACATGGACGACCCGGCGAGCCGCGCGCTGCTACGCCGATCGCTCGACCATTGGCTGTCCGTCGGCGGTGGCGAGAAATTGACCGGCTATTCCTGGACGGGTGCGGCCGCCATGTATGCGGCCTTGGGCGACGGGGATCAGGCGCGCGCCATGCTGAACCGCTTTCTCGACGGCCCGCACGGCTGGAGTTTGCCTTTGCCCAATACCTTTTATGTCGAGACCGGCGGTCGCAATCCGACGATCGAAACGCCGCTGACCGTGGCCAGCACGACCATCGAGTTGCTCCTGCAGAGCCATGGAGGCGTGGTCCGTGTTTTCCCGGCAGTGCCCGGGTCTTGGCGCGAGGCGGTCTTTTCGAATTTGCGAGCGCAGGGGGGATTTCTGGTCTCGGCCGTCCGCCAAGATGGCTCAACGAAATGGGTGCGCATTCGCAGTCTGGCCGGCGAACCCTTGCGGTTTCGGGCTGACGGCTGGCAGGGACCGCTCGAGATCGTCGAAGGTCAAACGAACGCGATCCGCGAAGAACCTTCGGGCGATTACGAAATACAGTTGGACGCGGGCGAGGAGGTGGTTCTGAGTCCTCAAATTTTGGGCGACTTGCCCCCGGTGCAACGTGTGACGCCACAAAAGGAAGGAGCGGGCCCGTTCTTCGGCTTGCCGGCGGGGCGAGGGCTGCCGAGGGACCTCTCTTGGCCCGAGCCGGCCCGCCCATCGAGCGGACAGAGATAAGCTGACGAAAACTATCCCATTTTCTCTCGGAGAAAGGGTGCTGGCTCGAACGCGGGGTGGGTTAATTTCATGCAGTCCATGTCCCAACTACAGCCCCTCCTCATGTCCTCCCGAGCTTTTATCCGTCGCTTTCCTAGTGTTGCCATTTTGGTTGCGGTCGCTCTGGCCTTGAATGCCTCGCCGAGCGCAGCGCAGACCACGATCCAAAAGCTCGACAACAACAACGCGCTTGATCTTGGATCCAGTTGGGATGGCGGTGTAGTTCCGGGCACAAACGACTTGGCCGCTTTCAGTTCGACCAACACGGCGAGTAGTTCGAGTCTCAGCATCGGCAGCGGCGTAAGTTTCCTTGGAATCGTGGTGACCAACAACCTCGGGGCCAACATCACCATCTCCGGCACCGGCGGATCGCTCACGCTTGGTGCGTCCGGCATCGACCTCAGTGCCATGACGATCTGGCGCACCTTCAACATCAACAGCGCCATCGTGCTCGCTGCCGACCAGACTTGGACCATCGGGACCAACGGCTCGTCCAACCCGAACGTGCTCAATACCACCGGGGTTATTTCCGGGACCAACCAGTTGACCATCGACAGCCTCGCCGGCAATGACGGCGAGTATGCCTACCTGCGGGGCAATAGCACGTTTTCGGGCGGCTTCGTTCTGGGTTCCAACGGCGCGGTCCGTGTCGGCACGACCGATGCGAGCGTTTCCGGAGGTGCGGTGACCGCAAGTGCTCTCGGGGCGGGTTCCTACACCATCAATGGCGGCATCATCTTCGGCAACAGCGGGCGCATCGGATCGACCAACACCACGATCAACGCGAACTTTGCCATCAACAACGGTGCGGCGGGCGGCGCCAACAACCGCTTGCGGCTTTTCGGTGCTTTCGACATGGCCGGCGGGGAGCGGACGGTTTCCTTGGGACGCTACACCAACAGCGCCTCGGCGGTTCTTTCCAGTGGCGTTGAGAGCTTAAAATTCGAGACCGTCGCAGGAGGCCCGACAACGGAGTTCAGCAACGGGACGCTTCGCTTTGTACGCGACGCGGCCGGTGGCGCCGGAGACTACGTCTCGGTGCGCTTCGAATCCAGCACCGGCGTCTTCAACGGCGACGCAGGTTTTACCGTGGGCAGTAATGTCATCACCACGCTCGGATCCAGCTTTGTCTTCAATACCGGCGGGTCCCGCCCGCAGGTGGGGGTAGAGGCTGGCGGGTATTTCAACCTCTCAGACAACTCGAACGCCCGCGATGCTTCCATCCAAACCCTGAGCGGCGACGGCACGGTGACCAGTTTGGCCAGCAGCGCTTCGACCTCCACACTGACCATTCTGCCCGATGCCGGCGACAACGGCGTGTTCTCGGGGCAGATTGTCGACGGTTCGTCGCTGACCGGACTTGTCGGCACCGCGGCGGCCAGCATGGCTTTGACCCTCAACGGAGCCGGAACACAGACTTTGAGCGGCGCAAACACCTACACTGGAGCGACCACGATTTCGGCCGGCACCTTGCAGATCGGCAACGGGGGAACGAGCGGTTCGCTCTCGGCTTCCTCTGCCATCGTCAACAACGGCGTCCTCGCTTTCAACCGGTCCGACACCATCGTGCAGGGGAGCGATTTCGCGGGCGGCATCAGCGGCTCCGGCGACCTTGTCCAGAATGGCGCAGGCACCCTCACGCTCAACGCCGGCAATTCCTATTCGGGGTCCACCGTGATCAACGCGGGGACCCTCCAGATCGGCAATTCCGGCGACCTCGGCAGCGGTTCCTACGCGGGAGCCATTTCCAACAGCGGCTCGTTTGTCTTCGCCGCCTCGGGTGACCAGACCCTCTCGGGCATCATTTCCGGCACCGGGTCCGTCAACGCCTCGGGCACCGGCATCCTCACCCTCGACGCGGCCAACACCTTTTCGGGCGGCTTCACCCTGGCCTCCGGTGCCTCGATCAAGGCGGGAAGCGCCGATGCTGTCGTCTCGGGCGGCGCGGTTACTTCGAGCGCGTTCGGGGCCGGCGCCATCACCATCAACGGTGGCACGATTTACGGCAATTCGGGGCTTGTCGCCTCGGGAGACATCTCGATCAACTCGGACTTCGCCGTCAACTCAGGCGCCGCGGGTGGAGTCAATAGCCGGCTCTTCCTTGCCGGATCCATCGATATGGGAGGTGGTACCCGCACCGTTTCCTTGGGGGGCTATGACACGGCCAGTTCGGTTGTGACCAGCGGTGGTGAGAGTCTCAAGTTCCAGACGAATGGCCTGACGTCTGCCTTCACAAACGGAACGATCCGGTTCGTCCGCGACTCGGGAGGCGGCGCCAGCGACTACGCGGCCGTCCGCTTCGACGTCAACACGGGCAACTTCACCGACGGCGCGGGTCTGGTTATCGGGGAGAATGTTATCACTACGCTCGGATCCAGCTTTGTCTTCAATTTCAGCGATGGCAGGCCGCAGGTGAGCGTCGAAGCCGGCGGATATTTCAATCTCTCCGACGAAGTCAACGCGCGCAATGCGTCCATCCAGTCCTTGAGCGGAGACGGCACGGTGACCAGCCTGGCCAGCGGTGCTTCGACCTCCACGCTGACCATCCTGCCGGACAGCGGCAACAACGGTGTGTTTTCGGGCCAGATCGTCGACGGCTCGTCGCTGACCGGATTGGTCGGCACCGCGGCGGCAAGTATGGCGCTGACGCTGAACGGCGCCGGCACGCAGACCCTGAGCGGCGCGAACACCTACACTGGAGCGACCACGATTTCGGCCGGCACCTTGCAGATCGGCAACGGCGGGACGAGCGGAAGCCTCAGCGCCTCAACCACGATCGCCAACAATGGAACGTTGGTCTTTCACCGCAGCGACGACCTCGTGCAGGGCACCGATTTCAGCACCGCCGCCATCACTGGCACGGGCAGCTTGGTTAAACGCGGGGC
>CAYQMP010000164.1:0-270 GCA_964418615.1 uncultured Chthoniobacter sp.
AGTCGTGACTTAGCGCCAATCCGCAGACCGCCCCGATGTGTTTGCGGGGGAAAGGAATTTAACAGAAGGGAACGAAGCACGCGAAGAGGGTCATAATCGTCCGGTCGCCACTGGCGCAAGCGCGCGGAAGTTTCCTGATTCAGCGAAGATACCGCTCACCTCACTGCATCCGCACGGCGACGTGCGGGTGTTTTTCTCGGGGTAAGAAGTCAGCGAGTACAAATTTTCACGATAAAGACGGCTGAGCCCTGGCCATCCGCGCGCTATCGA
>CAYQMP010000164.1:280-4809 GCA_964418615.1 uncultured Chthoniobacter sp.
TAGGGCCAGCGGACCTTACCGAGAGCTTAGTTTGGAGACTGGGACGGTCGACGCGATCTGACAAGCAGCGGCACGCTGAGCTCGACGAGCTGAAGGACCAGCGGGAACTACCGATGCGTTGCTGCTCCGGTTGCCCTTGCAACCGTGGGCGGGCGGGGGTCGAATAGAAATCGACGCATGATACTTCGTCTTCTCGTTTTTTTTCTTTTGCCGTTTGGGGCGGTGTTCGGCCAGAAGCCGCCGGCCCAGCCGCCGGCGGTGCGGGTCGTGGCCGCGGAGGTCAAGGCGCTGAGCGACCAGATCGAGGCCTTGGGCACGCTGGCGGCCAATGAGTCGGTCGACCTCACGGCCAAGGTCACCGAGACGATCACCACGCTGAATTTCACCGACGGCCAGCGGGTCAAGAAGGGCGATGTGCTGGCCACGATGAACACCGAGGAGGCGCGCGCCCTGCTCGAGGAAGCGCAATCCACGGCCGAGGAATCGCTGCGCCAATACGAACGCACCAAGCAACTCTCGCGTCAGGGTGCCGCGGCGGTGGCCCAGCTCGACGAAGCCCGGCGCGTCTCGGAAACGGCGCGCGCGCGCCAGCTGGCCATCCAATCGCGCATCGACAACCTGACCATCACCGCGCCGTTCGACGGCGTGGTCGGGCTGCGCAACATCAGCGTCGGCGCCTTGGTCCAACCCGGCGATCTCATCACGACGATCGATGATGACAGCGTGATGAAGCTCGATTTCTCCGTGCCGGCCACTTTCCTGCCCGTTCTCGTGCCCGGCGCCGCGGTCGAAGCCCGGGCCCGCGCTTTCGGCGACAAGACTTTTGCCGGCGAAATCCGCAGCGTCTCCAGCCGCATCGATCCGGTGACGCGCACCGTCGTGGTGCGGGCTGAAATCCCCAATCCCGAACTCTTGCTCAAGCCCGGTTTGCTTATGACAGTGCAACTGCAGGCCAACGAGCGTGAAGCCGTGGTCGTGCCCGAGGAAGCGTTGCTGCCGGCCGGGCGCCGCAATTTCGTCATGCTCGCCGAACCCGGCCCCGAGGGCACGGTGGCCCGCAAGATCGAGGTGACCACCGGGGCGCGGCAGGCCGGCGAAGTGGAAATCCTCGCCGGACTGCAGGCCGGGCAAAAGGTCATCACCCACGGCTCGCTCAAGGCGTCCGACGGCGCGCCGGTTACCATCCAGACGGACGCCACCGGCGGCTGATGCTCATCACCGATCTCTCCATCAAGCGCCCGGTGCTGGCCTCGGTGCTTTCGCTGCTCCTGGTCGCCTTCGGGGCGTTGAGCTTTTTCCGTCTGCCCCTGCGCGAATACCCGGACATCGATCCGCCGGTCGTTTCCGTCGAGACGAATTACCCCGGTGCCGCCGCGGCGGTGGTCGAGACGCGCATCACCGAGCCGCTCGAGCAGAGCATCGCGGGCGTGGAGGGCATCGACATCATTTCGTCGACCAGCGTCGACGGACGTTCGACCATCGATGTGGAATTCCGCACCGGCCGCGACATCGATGCGGCGGCCAATGACATCCGCGACCGCGTCTCGCGCGTGGTCGACGACCTGCCGGTGGAGGCCGATCCGCCAGAGATACAGAAAGTCGACTCCAACGACGATGTCATCATGTGGCTCAACCTCGAGGGCCGCGGGTATTCCATTCCCGAGCTGACCGATTACGCCCGGCGTTACCTCGTCGACCGTTTCTCCGTCCTCGACGGCGTGGCCAATGTCCGCGTGGGCGGCGACCAGACCTGGGCCATGCGCATCTGGATCGACCGGCAGGAGTTGGCCGCGCGCGGTCTCACCGTGGAGGACGTGGAGGCGGCGTTGCGGCGCGAGAATGTGGAACTCCCGGCCGGCAGCATCGAGTCGAAGACGCGGCAATTCACCGTGCGGCTCGAGCGCAGTTTCCGCGAACCGGAGGACTTCGCCCGCCTCGTGCTGGCCAAGGGCGAGGACGGGTATTTGGTTCGCTTGGGCGACGTGGCGCGGGTCAGCCGCGAGTCGGCCGAGACCCGCCGCTTCTTCCGCGGGAATGCCGAGCCGATGGTCGGCCTCGGCATCGTCAAGCAATCGACGGCCAACACGATCGAGGTGGCCCGCGCCGCGCGCGAGGAAGCGGCGCGGATCAACCCAACGCTCCCGCCGGGCATGACCATCCGGCAGAGCTATGACAGTTCGGTCTTTGTGGAGGAAGCGGTGCACGAGGTCGTCCGCACGTTGCTCATCGCCGTGGCGCTGGTCGTGCTGGTGGTCTACCTCTTCCTCGGGAGTGGACGCGCCACGCTGGTCCCGGCAGTTACCGTGCCGGTGTCACTGGTGGCTACCTTCATCGCGCTGAATATTTTCGGCTTCTCGGTCAACATTCTCACGTTGCTGGCCTTGGTCCTGGCCATCGGCATCGTGGTCGATGACGCCATCATTGTTCTGGAGAACATCTGGCGGCGATTGGAGGAGGAGGGCGAGACCCCGTTGGTCGCGGCTTACCGCGGGGCCCGGCAAGTGGGCTTTGCCGTGGTCGCCACCACGCTGGTCCTCATCGCCGTCTTTGTTCCCATCGCTTTCCTCGGAGGTGACATCGGACGCTTGTTCTCCGAATTCTCGCTCACCATCTCCGCGGCCGTTGCTTTCTCCAGCCTGGTCGCGCTCACCCTCTGCCCCATGCTGGCCTCCAAGGTCCTGCGCAAAAAGGAGAGCCGCAATGTGGTGACGCGCTTCATCGACGCCGCCTTCCACCGCAGCCAGCGTGTTTATCTCCGGGTTCTCGAGGCCGTCCTGCGAAGGAAGCTTGTGTCGATCGCGCTCTTTGCCGGTCTTGCCATTCTCGCCGCGTGGGTCATCACGCGTCTGCCCGGCGAATACGCGCCCAAGGAGGACCGCGGCGCCTTCTTCGTGCTGGTCAACGGACCCGAGGGCGCCTCGCACCAATACCTCAAGGAATACATGGACGAAATCGAGCGCCGCTTGATGCCCTACATCGAGAGCGGCGAGGCCATCCGCCTGCTCGTCCGCACGCCGCGGGCCTTCGGCCTCACCGAATCTTTCAACACCGGCGCCGTGGTCTTCGTCCTCGCGCCATTCGACCAGCGGCGTCCGGGCTGGGAAATCATGGACGAAGTCCGCGGCAAACTCTCCGACCTGCCCGGCGTCACCGCCTTCCCGGTCATGCGCCAAGGGTTCGGTCCGCGCATCCAGAAGCCCGTGCAGTTTGTCATCGGCGGTGCCAACTACGCGCAGCTGGTCGAATGGCGCGACCGGCTCCTCGAGCGCATCCGGCAGGACAACCCGGGTTTGGAATCCATCGATTGGGACTACAAGGAAACCAAGCCGCAGATCGAAGTGCAGATCGATTACGACCGCGCCGCCGATCTCGGGGTGCCGGTCGAAACGGTCGGACGCACCCTCGAGACCATGCTCGGCTCGCGCCGCGTCACCACTTACGTCGAGGACGGCGAGGAGTATGACGTCATTCTCGAAGGCGAGCGCGAGCGACAGCGCACGCCGACGGCCCTCGAGAACATCTACGTGCGCTCCGAGCGCACCGGTGAACTCGTTCCGCTGTCCAACGTGGTCCGGCTCGGCGAGTTGGCCGATTCCAGCACACTCAACCGCTACAACCGCGTCCGCTCGATCACCCTCGAGGCCAACGTGGCCGAAGGTGCCACCCTCGGCGGTGTGCTCGACTACCTCGAGAACACGGCGCGCGAGATCCTGCCGCCCGAGGTCATCATCGACTACAAAGGCCAGTCGCGCGATTTCCGCGAGGCCGGACGCGCCGTGCTCTTCGTTTTTCTCCTCGGTCTGGCCATTGTGTTTCTCGTCCTCGCCGCGCAATTCGAAAGCTACGTGCACCCGGTCATCATCATGCTCACCGTGCCGCTGGCCATCGCCGGCGGCGTCTTCGGCATTTGGGCCACCGGCGGCACACTCAACCTCTACAGCCAAGTCGGCCTCATCGTTCTCGTCGGCCTCGCCGCGAAAAACGGCATCCTCATCGTGGAGTTCGCCAACCAGCTGCGCGACGAAGGTCAGGCCTTCGACCGCGCCCTGCGCGAAGCCGCCCGCGTCCGCCTGCGTCCGATTATCATGACCGGCATCACCACCGCCGCCGGAACCCTGCCGCTGATTTTTTCCTTCGGTGCCGGTGCCGAGACCCGGGTGGTCATCGGGATTGTCGTCCTTTGCGGGATTGTCTTGGCCACGCTGCTCACTGTTTTCATCGTCCCTCTGGGCTACGACCTCCTCGCCCGCCGCACCGGATCCCCCGGCGACGTCGCCCGCCGCTTGGGCGCCGAAGGGGTCAAGGCCTGACCCTCGGACATTGCCGATGGGGTGGACCTTGGCGACTGGTTAATCTTCTGTAAATAGCACCGATTTTTCCCAGTTTCACTTGCGGAGGTGGTTTTGCTCTGTAGGGTGATTTACTTCTTCACCGACCATGCGCTCGTTGTTCCGCATCCTCACTATCGCCATCCTCGGCCTCACCCTCGCGGCCGGATCGGCGCGTGCTTCTCAGGTGGTGTTTGGGAA
>CAYQMP010000165.1:0-4798 GCA_964418615.1 uncultured Chthoniobacter sp.
AAACCGGTGGCCGGTTTGATGCTGGCCGGCATCATTGCCGATACGCTCAATGGCACCTCGCCGACCGCGACGGACACCGACCGCCATTTCTTGTCCGAGTTGGGCGCGGCCGCCGGCATCGGTGCGGCCGAACTCGCCGCGGAAATTTTCGCCGTCGGATCGCCTTTGCAGACTATGAGCCCGGCCAAAGTCATCGAGGCGGACGCCAAACGCTACGAGGAGAAAGGTGTGGCCTTCAGTGTCGCGCAGATCGAGGAGGTCACTTTCGCCAATTTCGACGCCCAACGCGCGCCGCTGCTCGAGGCACTGCAACAACGCGCCCGAGCCGAGGGACTTTTCTTCGCCGCGTTGCTCGTTACCGACATCAACGCGCAGGACTCGTATCTCTTGGCCGAAGGAAACGCCGATTTCCTCAAAACGATCACTTATCCGGAGCACGCGGACCGCGTTTGGTTCCTCGAAGGCGTGGTTTCGCGCAAAAAACAGCTCCTGCCCTACCTCACGGAGTGCCTGGCCCGGGTCCGCTGACCCTTTCCGGGGGCGAAATGGGGGCGTTTTCAGGGGTTAAAAACGACGTAAGTCATTGACTTTCAGTGAATAAAAGAATTATTTGACGCCCCTCCGCGCCGCCTCCTACGATTTCGGCCATCCCCAAAACGCCTAGAAAGGATGTGAATCACTAATGCCCGAAGTCATCGTTCGCAAAGGAGAGTCGATCGACCGCGCCATCAAGCGGTTGAAGGCGAAATTGGACTCCGAGGGAATCATGGACGAAGTGCGTCGTCTGCGGGCTTTCGAGACGCCGACCCAGAAGTCGCGTCGCAAAGCCAAGACCAACGCCAAGCGCGCCAAAATGAAGTTCCGCTTCAGCCTGTCCTGAGCAAATCCGTTTCAACTCCGCGCATCTTCCTCGCCGGTTGTGGTTACACCGGTGAAAGATGCGCGGATTTTTTTTTCGAGGCCGGCTGGGACGTCACCGCCCTCGTTTCCTCTGAAGAATCCGCCCGCCGCCTCGCCGGCAAACCTTACCGCGTCCTCACCGCCGATGCGGCCAATCCGGAAGAACTCCGCACCAAGCTCGCCGGTTGTGAGCATCCAGACGTCCTCATCCACTGCCTGAGCGGCAAACAAGGACGCGACGCCGACGCCTACCGCGTTGTTTACTGCGAGACACTGCAGAACCTGACCAATCTTCTCGCCCCGAAGTTCGCCGTCTTCACCAGCAGCACGTCCGTTTATCCGCAGAACGACGCGAGCGAAGTAGACGAAACCTCGCCTGTCGGCGGCACTCCAACCGGTGACGTTCTGGTCGCCGCGGAAAAACTCGCCACCAATGCCGGCGGCGCCGCCGTCCGCCTCGGCGGCATCTACGGACCCGGCCGCGCCCGCTTCATCGAAGCTGCCCGCGCCAACGAGCCCCTCCCCTTCGGTTCCCCAAACGCCTTCATCAACCTTATCCACCGCGACGACGCCGCCCGCGCCCTCTTCCACGTCGGCTCCAATCGCCTCCCCGGCCTCTTCAACGCCGTCGACGACCACCCCTCCCGCCGCACCGACCTCGCCGAATCCATCCGCGCCGGAAAACTTGTCCCTCCCGCCCCGCACGAAACGTCCACCGGCAAACGCGTCCGGAACACCAAACTCAAAGCCGCCGGCTGGGCCCCGCAATATCCGGGCATTCTCGATGCGATCCGCGCCTCCGCCGTCTGACTGGCAAAGCACCACCGAATGAAGAGACTGATCGACAACTGGGTCTACGGCGGATTCCTCGCCGGGTTTCTCATTCTCGGACTTTATGCCGTCGTCGGCCGCGATTGGAGCGCGGCCTTTTGGCTCGTCGCGCTGCAGCTTCCGCTCTACATGCTCCACCAATTCGAGGAGCACGACGCGGACCGGTTCCGCTTGTTCGTCAACGAGCTCACGGGAAAAGGACGCGATATTCTCACGCGACTCGCCGTTTTCGTGGTCAACGTCCCAGGGGTCTGGGGCGTAAACCTCGCGGCCATTGCACTGGCCGGGCTCGTCAACCTCGGGTTCGGCCTTGTCGCCATCTGGCTGACTTTGCTCAACGGCCTCGTCCATGTGGTGCAGGGAGTTGCCCTGCGACGCTACAACCCCGGACTGATCACCGCGGTTGTTCTCTTTTTACCGGCAGGAATCGTCGGCGTCTGGGTCATGCACGCTTCGGGTCATGGCTCCGCCGGATGGCAAATGCTCGGCTTCGCCGTGGCGGCGGCCATTCATCTCGCCATCGTGGCTCACGTGCGCCGACGGATGAAAAACGTTCCCGCGCTCTGAGACCAGCATCCTCTTGCCTTTGGACCTCTGGAAAGGTGGATCGCGCTGTCCCAGCGCGATAGTTCACTCCAGCCATCGCGATGGGGACATCGCGATCCACCACAGGAGGAAAGTCCCCCAACCGGGAGACATTGAGATGAGTGATCGCTCAACCAAGCAGCGCCCGCACCGCGCGTGCCACTTCCACGCTGGCCGGCGAATCGGCATGCACGCAGACAGTCTCGGCCTCGACCAGCCACATTTTCCCGGAACCGACCGGCAAATGGCCGGTGCTTTGCCACGTGCGGATGCGTTCTGCCGCCTCCTCCGGATCCGCGATGAGCGCTCCGCTTTCGCCCCGCGGGAGCAAACGCGCTTCGTCGGCATAACCGCGTTCGGCAAAAATCTCGCGAAGCAGCGGCACGCCGCGCGCCTCGGCCACCGCATGCAGCAAGCCGCCCGCCCCGACAATGAGCGGCACACCTTCCAACTCCGCTTCCATCCAATCCACGCAAGCCTCGGCCAGATCCGTCCGCTCGTCGCACAGGTGGTAAAGGGCGCCGTGCAGTTTGACATGACCGATGCGGGCGCCCGCGGCTTCAGCCACGCGAAGGAACGCCGCAACCTGTTCCTCGAGAAGCGCCGTCAACGCATCTGCACCGACCTCCGCCGCGGCGCGCCCGAAATTCTCACGGTCGGGCCAACCGGGATGAGCACCGGTCTGCACACCGCGTTCGAGTGACGCGCGCACGACGCGTTGCATCGTCTCCTCATCACCCGCGTGACCCCCGCAGGCGATGTTGGCCAGATCGACCACATCCAAAAGCGCGGCGGTTGTTTCCGCAGACTCGCCCTCTCCAAGATCGCAATTGAGCAGCACTTTCATTGGTCCGCCGGCAAAAATTTGACCGTCCCGCCCGGCGGCACCTGCGCCACGCGGCGGCAGGCCTCTTCGTCGAGCCAGGCAATCTTGGGGTAACCTCCCACCGTCGGTCCATCCCGCATCGTCACCACCGGTTGCCCGCTCCCCGTGATTTGCACGGTTCCCGGCAACACAGGTTCGCTCGGCATGATGGCCGGAGGCGCAGCAATCGCCGCGCCGGACAGGCGCACTCCCATGCGGTCGAGATGCGAAGTCACGTTCCAGAGGGTGTCGAAAAAGCATTCCCTCGCTTCGTCGGAAAAATCCCCCCACTGCGGCCCGCGCCAGACACGCACCTCGATGCTCTGCGGATAAGCGGCGGCCACTGCCCCGTCCTCCGCCGGACGCCAACCGGGGCACGCCGGATCGTGGCGGCAAGAAAGCAGGTCGCCCTTGACCAAAGCGCGCCCCAATCCGCTCCGCGCAGACACAGCCGCACTGCCGAGAATCTCCGGAGCAACCCATCCGCCCGGCGCGGCCAGATACGCGTAGACCCCGCTTTGGTGGCGGTCGAAAGCCAACTCTTGGCCGCGAGTCACCCACTGCGCTGTTCCCGGAGACCACCCCATCGAGGCACCGGCCACAGCCAGCCATCCATCGGTGACCACACGGAACCGCGCGCCTTGCAGAGCCAACTCGAGCACCACGGCATCCTCCGCATTTCCCAACAGGCGGTTGCCCCCCCTCGCCGCTTCCTCATCCATCCAACCGCCGGGCGGCACCCCGAAGCGTTTCCAGCCCGGACGCCCGGCATCCTGCCACGTGGCCCCGCAACCCGGCGTGATCACCTCGAGGAATTCAAACATCGTCCGCCCCCACCGCGACAAATCGCACCGTGTCGCCCGGACGGAGAAGGAACGGCTCCGCCGTTTGCGGATCGAAAAGCTTGGCTGCCGTGCGTCCGAGGATATGCCATCCACCCGCGCTCTCGCTCGGGTAAATCCCCGTCTGGCCGCCGGCGATGGCCACGCTTCCTGCCGCGATGCGCGGGCGCGGCGTATTGCGGCGCGGCAGATGCAGCGCCTCATCAAGCACGCCGAGATAGGGAAATCCCGGAGCAAAGCCGAGCAGCCATACGCGGTAATCCCGCCCGCTGTGCCGCGCGATCACCTCGTCATTGGTCAATCCGGTTTGCCGCGCGACCTCGGACAAATCCTCGCCGTCGTAGACCACGGGAACTTCCACCGTCCGCATCGACTTTGCCTCCAGATCAAGTAACTGCCATTCCTCGATCAAGCCCGGTAGGGTCCGCTGGCCCCAGCGGACCGCTGCCTCCGCATCGCCCTCGAATTCCAACAACACCGACGCATACCCCATGGTGAACTCGCGCAAACCCTCCGGGGGATTCGCCTCCAGATCACGCGAGACCGCGAGGGCCCGCGCCATGGTCTCCTCCGACAAATCCCGCCCGAAGCGCACAAGCCACGCCTGCGGCCCGTAGCGCTCGGCGGACCAATCCATCGGAGCCGGGGCCGGCGGACTCAGCGTCCGCCGTGACCACCGCCACCGTGGCCGCCACCGCCACCATGACCGCCGTGGTTGTCGTTGCGCCAGTAGTCGCTGTTGTACCAGACCCCCGGGTAGTCGAAGGCGAACGGT
>CAYQMP010000166.1:0-4791 GCA_964418615.1 uncultured Chthoniobacter sp.
GGGGAAGGATGCGCGGCGGGTGGTGGAAGCGGTGCTGGAGTCGGCGGGATTGTTTTGAGTCGGAGCGACCCGCGGCTTCGCGCGTCCGGCGCAACAGAACGGACGAGCGGGCCGCTCGTCCCTACCTTGGAATGGCTCCGGTGATGGTGGTAGATTTCGGCCATGAAAGTTCTCCCTGCTTTGTTCTTGTTCGCCTTGGCTGTTTCGTCCGTGGCGGCTCCGGTCAAGATTGGTGCGGTCTATTGCAACGCCGGACCCCAGAAGGCGCTCGACGAGCCTTCGTGGCGCGGGGCGCAGGCCGCGGTGGCTTTGCGCAACAAGGCGGGTGGGATCAACGGGACTCCGGTGGAGCTGATCCGGATTCCGGCGGACAGCACGCCAGCCTCGGTGGCTGCGGCGGTGCGATCGGCTTTGCAAGCGCATCCGGACATGGCGGCGCTGGTCGGATTGTCCGACTCGGATCTGGCTTTGGCCGCGGGGCGCGAGGCGCGCAAGGCGCGGAAAGTATTTGTTACTTCCGGGGCGACCTCGCCGCTGCTGCCCAACCAACTGGGCGGCGGCTTCTTCCTCGCTTGCTTCGGCGACAATGTGCAAGCGGCGGCCGCGGCGGAATGGTTGCGGGGCAAGGGAGCCAAGAATGTGGCGGTGATCTACGACAGCACCAAGATCTACACGCGGCTGCTCAGCCGTTATTTCGGCGAGGCCTTTGAGGCGGCGGGCGGCAAGGTATCCGACCGGATCTCGTTCCGTCCGGGTCAGCCGGTCGGCCTGCCGCGGAATTTGACCTCGTGCGATGCCGTCTTTGTCTCCACCGGATCGCAGGCCGATGCGGAAAGCGTGATCGGTAAACTGCGCGGCGCGGGATTCGCCGGCCTCATCGTCGGAGGCGATAGCTATGACAATCCTTCGGCCTGGAGCGGCAATCCGCTGGCCAAGGATGTCTTCTACACGACGCACGCTTTTCCGGCCCGTGGTCCGGGCGCGGCGGATGCGGGAACCTTGTCGGCCTTCCGCGGGAGTTACCGCGGGACACCGGATGCTTTCAGCGGGTTGGGATTCGATGCCACGCGCGTGGTCATGGACGGTCTCGCGCGGGGCGGCAAGGATTTGGCCCGGGAGATTCAGAAATCGACGGCGGTGGCTGGTGTGACCGGCGGGATCAAATACGGCCAGACCCGTGTTCCGTCGAAACCGGTCGCGGTGATCGACGCGCAAAAGCCGCGGCAGATGCTGAAGCAGGTGACGCCGTCGATGGTGCCTTGAAGGTGTGGTGCAAGGTGGTCTGGGGTAGGGACGAGCGGCTCGCTCGTCCGCTCTTTTGACTACGGACACGCGAGCCGCGTGTCCCTACCTTCCAAAGTCCCTGTAATTAGTCAGACCTTCGCCGCGCGAGGCCGAGCGGGTTCCAATCCTCGGGGATGGTTTGCAACGGGACCTTCGTTGTAGGCTGGCGCGATGTTGGTGCGGGTAATAGCGGTCTTCGTTTTTGCCTTGGTCGTCACGTCGCGCGGGGCGGATGAGCCTTGGCGCGATTGGTGGGCGTCGGAGTCGGCGCTGCCGCCGATGGCGTGGCGGGAATCCTTGGCCGCGGAGGGGGTTTCACTTTCGGGAAGCCTCGACAGCTACTTTTTCGGCAATCCGATCGGCGGGGAGAGTCAGACTTTCGCTTACACGCAGTCGCTCTACGTACAATTGGAGGCCGACCTCGAGAAGATTGCGGGATGGAAAGGCGGGAGCTTTGTCTGGTCGTTTGCCGACGGGGCGGGAAGCGATTTGTCGCAGGCCGTGGGCAACGAGTTCCAGATTGTCGGGGCCTACGGTCCGGATACCGCTTATTTCGACCTGCTCTATTTGCAGCAGGAGCTGACAGTCGGTTCCGGCACGCTCACCGCGCGGGTCGGGCAACTCACCGCACTGGACGACTTTTTGGTCACTGATTTGTGCAACTACTATGTCAATGAGGCGTTCCAAGCGGATGTCCTGCGCGGGATCGACGTGCTGGCGACTTACGAGCCGGAGTCTTCATGGGGTGCTTTCGTCAAATACGAAGAACCCGCGTGGTATGTGCAGGGCGGCATCTACCAGGTGTCCCGGCTGATCGGGGACAACAACACGCACGGACTGAACTACGGTATCGAGTCCGATGACGGGCTGCTCGTTTTTGTCGAGGGCTGTTGGCGTCCGCAATGGAGCGGCGCGAAGGGGGCGTATCCCGCGCATTACAAGGCGGGGGCTTTCGTTTCGACGTGGGAATACCCGCGCTATGCCGGCGGATCCGATCAATCGATCGGGGGCCTCTACGCCTTGTTCGAGCAGTTGGTCTGGCGGGAAACGAAGGGATCGGACGAGGGGCTCTACGCGTGGTCCAATTTCATTTATTCCCCGCAGCCGGAGGCGGTGCAGATTCCGTGGTTTGTCTCCGGTGGCGGTCAATATGTGGGTCCGTTGCCGGGACGCGGCAACGATCGCGTGGTTTTCGGCGCAGCCTACGGGGCGTTCAGTATGGACCAAGCGGCGGCGCAGAAGGAGGCGGGAATCCCGCCGCAGTATTACGAGATTGCGCTGGAGGCTTCGTATTGGATCGCGGTCAATCCATGGATGACGGTGACGCCGGATGTGCAGTTCATTGTCAATCCCGGTGGCGCGCACAACATTCCCGACGCGTTGGTGCTCGGGGTGGCGGTGGGGTTGAGTTTTTGAGCAAGGCGTGCGGAGCACGGGGTAGGGACGAGCGGCTCGCTCGTCCGCTCTCATTACAACGGACAAGCGAGCAGCGTGTCCCTACCTCGCGGAGGACGCCAAGGTGTCGATCGGGATGTCGAGAGGCGGGTAGTCCTTCCAGTTCTTGAGGTCGAAGTGCCACCACTCGGTGGGGTAGCCGACAAAGCCGTGCTTTTTCATGACGTTCTCGAGGAGTTGGCGATTGCGGCGCTGCTCGGCGGTGCCGCCTTGGTAATCGCGGTGGGCGCGTTCGCTGAAGTCGTCGAAGTCGCTCGGCATGGGAAGTTCGCGTCCGAGTTTGTCGATCAGCGTGACATCGACCGCAGTGCCGCGGGTGTGGCGTCCTTTGTTCTTCGCCGGATTGGAAACGTAGCGCTCGTCGCGGATGAGGTTCCACATTTTCCATTGCACGGAGAGCGGGCGGTAGGCGTCCCACACCTTGAGTCCGAGCCCGCGTTTCTGCAGGTCGCGTTGCACGCGGGTCAAGGCGCGGGCGGCATCGCGGTGGAGAAAGACGCGGGGTAGCGGGTAGAGAACGCGTCCGGTGAAGTTGTGGCGCGTGGCGTAGCGGACCTCCGGCAGGCAGGGAGGTTGCACTGTTTCAAGCGGGACGAGATGGTGTCGCTCTGGGGCGGACCATGCGGTGGAAGCGGCGAGGAGAAGAGCGAAGGCAACGCGGTGAGATGAATGGCGAGCAATCACGGACGGCATCATTGCGCTTGTCAGGGTGCGGCGGAAGTCCAGAGACTTGCGCGCAATGCAGGACGGTGAGCGGAGAAGCGGAAGGCGCCGGCGCCGCAAGCGCCGGAGCAATCGGGAGGAAGCGCTGCGGCATTGGGCGAAGGATGACGCGCCGGAGGGGGACGAGCAGGAGGAAGCCAATGTGGGGATCGTTGTCGCGGTCGCCGTCGGTTTGGTCTTGGCGCTTTGCCTTTATTTTATTCTCGGGCAGTTGGAATACGAGGCGCCGTTTTGAGCAATTCCGAGTGCCGACGTCCGCAGGCTTCCGGACCTCTGGCAAGGTGGATCGCGCCGTCCCGGCGCGATGTTTCACTCTGGAAATCGCGATGGGGACATCGCGATCCACCCTGCGATGAAAAGCTGCAAGCCGTCGGACAACACGGGCGGGGCGCCCGCCACCCAAGTCGGTGCGGCGTGGCATCGGCATCTCTCCGAGCCGTAGGCTCAGCCGGAGCGCAAGCGGAGACAGGTCGCTACAGCGACCAACTGATACGAGCAGGAGGCCTGCCGATGGGCTTGGGTCGTGACGGGCGGGACGCCCGTGCCCCCTGCCAGAACCCGCCATAACGCATCGAGTTGCCGGGGAGGGGAGGGGCACGCGGCTCGCGTTTCCGCGGGTAATAGTGCGGACGAGCGGGCCGCTCGTCCCTACCCTCGGAACGGGGTGCGATCACCCGCGGCGGCGTTCGCTTTCTTTTTTCAGGGCGAGGACGGTTTTCTTCGCTTCCCCGGCGGCGGCGCCTTTGGCCAGTTTGGCGAGGGAGGATTTCGGCTTCACGAAATTGGAGTAGCGGAGGACGCAGGTCTCCTCGCAGTAGGGCTCGACGCGGAGTTCGCCGGTGGATTCTTCGGCATGGGATGCTTCGAGCAGTTTCCAGCGGACGACAAGCGCCTCGCCGTCCCGCGAATAGCGGTTGCGCACCACGCTGCGGGACTGGCCGATGATCGGCATGGCGTTGATGTAGCAGACTTCGTAGGTGTCGGCATCGGGTTGCTGCTGCACGGTGGCCGAGACCAGCCCGGGGATGTAGGACGAGGCGCCCGCGTAGTCTCGGAAGACGCGCTCGACCGCACCGACCGGCGCTTTGACCCGCACGTAGACGATGAGGCGGGGCCAGACACTGCCGACGTCTTCGGAGCGGAGGACGAGTTCGCCTTTTTCCAGTTCCGCTTGTTGCGAGGAGTCGAGGTCATCGACGACGGAGGCATGCGCGGCGGTGGCGGCGACAAGGAGAAGAGCGGTGAGAGTTTTCACGCTGAAAGACACACTCCATCGACGCAGGGTGTTGTCAAGCTGAGGGGACGATGCAGGTAGGGGCACGCGGACCT
>CAYQMP010000167.1:0-4774 GCA_964418615.1 uncultured Chthoniobacter sp.
CCGGGCAAGCGCGAGGTCCGCACCGCCCTGCGCCGCGTTCTGGACTCGGTGCCTTTCCGTTCCTCACCGCGCCTGCAGCGTTTGCTCACTTTTCTCGTCGAGGAGGTGCTGGCCGGCCGCGGCGACTCGCTGGTGCAATACCGCGTGGCCACAGAGGGCCTCGAACTCGGCGACAAGTTCGATCCGGAAAAAAGCACGCTGGTGCGCTCGCATGCCGGGCGTTTGCGCAAGGCGCTGGCCGCCTATTACGAGGGGGAGGGTGCCGCCGCCGAGTTGGTCATCACCATGCCGCCTTCCGGTTACCGTGTCGGTTTTGTGCGGGCCTGGACGGCCTCCGCTCCGATGTCCGCCGTTTCTTCGACCGAGTTGCCGCTGCTTGTCGTCTCGCGGTTCCGCGGTATCGGTCTGAAAGGCCGTTGGAGCGATCTGCCGTCGTCCTTCAGCGAGGAATTGTCCCTGCACTTGGGGCGCGCCACGCATCTGCGCGTCGCGATGGGCGAAACGGCGGCCCGCCGTCCCGATGTCGAATTCGTTCTCGAGGGCAGCATCGAGCAGCGCGGTGACCAACTGCTCGTGCGCTGCCGCCTGCTCGACGCGCCGGGCGGGGTGCAAATCTGGAGCCGCCGCCACGAATTTTCCGCCGACCACTGGAACCCCGCCGCCTTCGAGGAGGAAATCGTCAACGCCGTCGCGTTGGAAATCGGATCCGACTTCGGCCGGATCGACCGTTATCTCCTGCGCCGCCCCGCCGCGGAGACCGCCGATGCCGCGTCCTACCGCGAGGCCCTGCTCAAATGCAAAGCCTTCGCGATCGATTTCAGCGAGGAATCCTTTCTTGAAGCGAACGAGGCTTTGCGCCGCGTCATCGCGAGCGGGGCCGAAGAAACTTCCGCCCGCGCCATGCTGGCCGTCGTGCTGCTGGGCGCCCACTGCGAATACTTCCGCGCCGGCGAACCCTTCCCCGTTGAGGTGCCGGAACTTCTCGCCAGCCTCGGTCCGGCCGACAACGGCGAGCCGTTCGCTGCCTATGCCCGCGTCCTTCTCCACCTCGTGCGCGGCGAATACGCCGCTCTGGCCGCGGCGGTCGACCGCCTCCTTGACGCCCCGGACTTCCCGCCCGGTCTGCTCGCCCTCCTCTGTCTCTTCCGCCTTTACAGCCGCACGGCCGATCCGCGCGCGCTCTCCTATCTCGACGCCTTCATGAAAAACAACCCCGAGTATCCGCCTCTCCTCCACACCGGGCCGGCCCTCGAATACCTCGCCGCCGGCGACCACGCCGCGGCCCGGCGCGAGATGGATCTCGTTCCGCTCTCCGGCAACTGGTTCCTCAGCCTCCTAAAATTGGCCATCGATCACGCGGCCGGACGCGCGGAAGAGGCCCGCGCCGCGCGCCAAGACTTCCGCACCCGCTTCCCCCGCTTCGCCCGCTGCGGCGAGGAACTCCTCTCGCGCTTCCTGCATCCGGACTTCGTTCGCTTGCTGATGAAGGCCTACTGCGCCGTTTGACTTGCATTTCACCGTCAAACCGCTGATTTCCACGGCGCGGTCAGGCTATTAACAGCGGAGTTATGAATAAAACGACCTCCGCCACGCTTGCCACCGCCTTCGCGGGAGGCCTCTTGAACAGCCAACGCGCGCTCGCGGCACTTCTTCTCGCCGCCGCCCTCTTCGCTCCTTCCCGAGCGGACGCGCAAGCGACCTACACCACGACCAACGGCACGGTGGAGCTCGTGGCGGGGTTGACCAACCTGACCGACACTTCGGCGATCAACAACACCACAGAGACAATTAACAGTCTCATCACGGACGATTCATGGTCGACGGGTATTTTGAATCTTGGCAACGCTTTCAATGCCCCAACCGTGCCCAACAACGGCATCTTGGCCGGTGACTTCGGCGGCGACACGTTCTTTGCCGCGTCCAACAGCATCATCCTTATTGGCTTTGGACAAACCGGCGTCAACTGGGGTGGGTGGACGGTCCGGCTTTTGCTCTCCGATGACACCTACTCGGCTCCGCAGAGTTTCACCAGTGTCGACGCGACCAGAAACACGAACGCTGTGACGGCCTCCGTGGTCGATGGCTCTTATCAGAACTTGAATGGTACCTTTCTCAGTCTGGGAGCAAGCGTGACCGCTTACCAAGAACTCGACATCGCGGCATTCGACACGGGCGACATCGGCATCAAGGGCATCGAGCTGAGCAACATGTCCAACACTTTCCCCGACCTCAATTACATCGGCGTGACCGCCGTCCCCGAGCCCTCGACCTACGCGCTGCTCGCGCTGTCTGCGGCGGGCCTCGGCGGCTACGTCCTGCGCCGTCGGCACCGGTAAGACCACGGCAGATATTTCCCGCAGCAACGCCCGCACCGCAAGGTGCGGGTGTTTTTGTTTGAGGGAAATAGATCGCAGAGAGCAATCAGCCGTAATGCTACAGCTGAACAAACGGACGGCGGCTGGGGACGCCGCTTCTACTTTTCCGAACCGCTGGAGCGTAGGTTTCACCGAGCAGTGACACCAGAACGACAAGTTCTCGACTTTGCTTCCCAAGGTAGGGACGAGCGGCTCGCTCGTCCGCCCTATGTTTCCCACGGACACGCGAGCCGCGTGTCCCTACCTTCACGACCGATCCTTCGAGACCTGGTCTTACAGCCGCGCTTCGCGGTAATTCTCGCAGAACCAGCGGTAAGCGTCGGCGATGCCTTCGCGCAGCGGGATGCGCGGGCTCCAGCCGAGGGACTTGATTTTCGAAATGTCGAGGAGCTTGCGCGGGGTGCCGTCGGGTTTGCTCGTGTCGAATTCGAGCGTGCCTTCGAAGCCGAGCACGTCGCAGACCGTCTCGGCCAGTTCGCGGATGGTCACATCCTCGCCGCAGCCGATGTTGACCAGCTCCGGTTCGTCATAGTTTTCGAGCAGGAACACGCACGCTTCGGCCAGATCGGTGGTGTGGAGGAATTCGCGGCGCGGGGTGCCGCTGCCCCAGACGGTGATCGATTTGGCGCCGGACTTTTTCGCCTCGTGCACTTTGCGGATGAAGGCGGGCAGGACGTGTGAGTTGTGCAGATCGTAGTTGTCGTGCGGCCCATACAAATTGGTCGGCATGCCGCTGATGAAATTTTTCCCGTATTCCCGGGCATACGACTGGCAGAGTTTGATCCCGGCGATTTTGGCGATGGCGTAGGCATCGTTGGTCGGCTCGAGTGGTCCGGTGAGCAGCGCGCTCTCTGGGATCGGTTGCGGCGCCATCTTGGGGTAGATGCACGAGCTGCCGAGGAAGAGCAGCTTGCGCGTGCCGAAGTCGGCCGCGGCCTCGATGAGGTTGTTCTGGATGGTGAGATTCTGCAGCAGGAATTCGACGGGCTGTTCGTTGTTGGCCAGGATGCCGCCGACTTTGGCCGCGGCGTCGATGACGATGGACGGACGCTCTTTTTCGAAAAAGGCCCGCACGGCGGAGCGGTCGAGCAGGTCGAGTTCCTTGCGGGTTCGGCCGATAACTTTGCTGAAGCCGTCCTCGCGCAGTTTGCCGTGAATGGCGCTGCCCACCATGCCACGGTGACCGGCCACGAATATTGTCTCGTCCTTCGACAGGCTCATTCCTAGACTCGCCAAGCTATGGCAAAGACCCCCGCCGCGGCAAGAATCGGCCGCCTGCAAGTGCTCAAGACCTACAAGATGTATGTCGGTGGCGCCTTCATCCGCTCGGAAAGCGGCAAAGTCGTTCCCGCGCTGACCCCGGATGGCAAGACGACGCTGGCGCAAGTCTGCCGCGGATCGCGAAAGGATTTCCGCGATGCGGTGGTGGCCGCACGCAAGGCCTTCGCCAAATGGAGCGGGACGGGCGCGTATTTGAAGGGTCAGATCCTTTACCGCGCCGCCGAGATGCTCGAAATGCGGGCCGAGGAAATGGAGCGTGAGATTGCGCGCAGCACCGGATGCTCCGCCGCAGCCGCGCGTCGCGAGGTGGCCGAAGCGGTCGAGTTGCTGGTGCACTACGCGGGCTGGACCGACAAATTCACCGCCGTCTTCGGTTCGGTGAATCCGGTGTCGTCGCCGCACTTCAACTTCACTTATCCGGAAGGAACGGGCGTGGTGGTTATCTTTTGTCCGGACACGCCATCGTTTGTCGCGCTGGTCCATCTGGTCGCGGCGACCATCCTCACCGGCAACACCTGCATCGTCGTGACATCGGAAAAATTCCCGCTGCCGGCGCTCACCTTCGGCGAAATTCTCGCCACGAGCGATTTGCCCGGCGGCGTGGTCAACATTCTTTCCGGCAAGCGTTCCGACATCGCCCCGACGGCCGCGACGCACATGGACGTGAATGCCATCGTCAACGGCTGCGAAGACCCCGTTCTCGACAAGACGCTGCACGAAGGCACGGCGACCAATCTCAAGCGCTATGCGCGCCACACCGTTCCGGTCGGCGACTGGAGGGTGACGGACCGTCCGCAATGGATCCTCGACACGGTCGAGTTCAAGACGGCTTGGCATCCGATCGGTTGGTAATAGCGGCGTCCCGTTAGTCGTAGCTTTTTGGCTTGGGCAGGGGGCACGGGCGTCTCGCCCGTGATGTCTAACTGAAAACGGGCGAGACGCCCGTTCCCCTCGGTTCCATCGCGATGCCTCGAAAAGCTTCTTAACTTTTCGCCGCCTTCGGTAGGAACGGCTGGCCCAGTGGACCCTACCGGGCGAGAAGCTTTATCGAGTTCAAAAGCTTGGGGGCGCTGGTATCAGCGGTCGCCGAAGCTGATTCCGACCGAGCGGGCGGAGGC
>CAYQMP010000168.1:0-4773 GCA_964418615.1 uncultured Chthoniobacter sp.
ACGGGCGGGACGCCCGTGCCCCCTGCCCAAACCACAAGCTGGCGGGTCCTCCATAACACTTCGAGTTGCTGGGGAGCCCCTGAACCCGCGCGCGGCGGGTGTGGTTTGGAAGTAACTGGGGCGTTTTGAAGGATCTGAACTTATCAACTTCCAAGTTGGTAGGGCCCGCTGGCCTCAGCGGGCCGCTGCCTTCGGCACAGGAAAGGATGCGGACGGCTGAGGCCAGCCGTCCCTACCGCCCCAAATAAAAGCGGGCTGGCGGATCCTCCATAACACATCAAGTTCGTGGGGAGCTGAGCGGGGCTGGTCTGTCTGTTGGGATTTGCGTCCTGAGTGCCGTTGAGTCTAGGCTCGCAATGACCGTTTGTTGAGCCCGCATGATCACCGAAGTCTTCATCGCCATTGATGACGACGAAGTTTACCGCGCTTCTTTGCCGCCCGGGGAGTATGTCATCGGGCGCGATGCGGAGGCCCACATTCGCATTGACCATCCGACCGTTTCGCGCCGCCACGCGCGTTTGGTTGTCGAGGAGGAGCAGGTAACCATCGCGGACTTGGAGAGCGGCAACGGCACTTCGATCGATGAAGTGCCGTTGAGCGGGCAGAGCAACTTGTATGAGGGGCAGACCGCACGGCTCGGCGAGGTGCGCTTGCGGGCGCGGTTGCGGGTGATGCGCGAGGCACTGCCGGCGAGCAGCCGATTTTACCGCAAGGGCGATGTGGTGGCCATGGGCGGCATGGGTGCGATCCACGAGGCGCGGCAATCGGCCATGGGGCGCAAGGTCGCCATGAAAGTCATGCTGCGCGACGAGAGCGAAAGCGGGCTACGCCGTTTCATCAACGAGGCCCGCATCACCGGCATGCTCGAGCATCCGAACATCGTGCCGGTGCACGAACTCGGCATCGATCCCGAGGGGCGCGCCTTTTACACGATGAAGTTCGTCAACGGCACCACGTTGGCGGAGTTGCTGGCCGGTCTTTATCTGGGAACGCCGGAGGCCGTGGACAAATACCCGCTCTCGTTCCTGCTCACGGTTTTCCAAAAGGTCTGCGATGCCATCGCCTTCGCCCACAGTCGCGGCGTCCATCACCGCGACTTGAAGCCGGAAAACATCATGATCGGCGATTTCGGCGAGGTGCTTGTCATGGATTGGGGTTTGTCCAAAGAGACCGGTTTCGCCAGCGAGGCCGAAGATGTCGCCATGAGCGCCGCGATCACTTCGGACGGCGAACTGCGCACGCTCGACGGCAGTGTGCTGGGCACGCCCACCTACATGGCTCCCGAGCAGGCGCGCGGCGAAATCAACGCGGTCGATGAGAGGTCCGACATCTATGCGCTTGGCGTGATTCTCCATGAGATCCTCTACCTGCAAGCTCCGGTTTCCGGGGAGAACATGAACGAGGTGGTGCAGAAGGTGGCCACCGGGATGTTCGATGCCATGCCGGACCGGCCGCGTCCGCATCTGCCGGGCGGAAAGATCCCGGTCTCGCTCGATGCCGTGCGGCGCAAGGCCTTGGCTTTCGATCCCGCGCGCCGCTACCAACGCGTTCAGGATTTGCAAGCCGATCTGGCGGCATACCAGTCGGGATTTGCCACCTCGGCGGAGGGCGCGGGCTTGGGCAAGCAGATGGTGCTGCTGGTCAAGCGGAATAAGGGCGTTGCGTCCTCCGTAGCCGGCGCCGTGGTGGCCTTGGTGGGGCTTTCCGCGTGGTTCACCACCCATCTCATCGCGGAGCGCAACCACTCGCGCCGCCAAGAGCAGAAGGCTCAGGCGGAATTGGCCACGCGGATCGCCGCCGACGAAGCGCGGGCCAAAGCCGAGCAGGCGGCCGATGCCGAGCGTCTCAAGGCGCAGGAGGCCGACACGGGACGCATCGCCGCGCTGGCTGCCGCCGACGAGATCAAGACCAGCGCCGAAGAGCAGCGGCGGTTGCTGGAAGAGCGCGAACGCAACATGGCCGCGGCTGCGGTGCAGATGGCGGAACGCTCGCGGCGGCACCTCCTCGATGGTCAGCCCAAGGAAGCGCTCGATGCCATCGGGCAAGCGGTGTCGCTCTCCCCGTCCAATGCCGATCACGTTCTGACCCAAGCTCATCTCCTGCAGTCCTCGGCGCGCTTCGCCGAGGCGCGGGAGGCCTACCGGCGGGCCTTGGACCTCGGTGCGGACCGCCGGACAGCGGGAACAAACCTCGAGCTTTCCACCGAGTTGGAACGTGTCCAAGCCGGACGCGTCGTGCCGAAGCCGCAGGTTGTGGCGCGGCTCAGCGCAGCCCTGCACGCGCAGAAGCGCGGTCCCGAGGTCGTCATGCTCGATGCCGCCGTCGAGGGACGTCTCGCCGAGCCCAGTGCTTTGCTCGACGAGATCTTGGCCGATGGCAGTGTGGCCCGGGAACTGCAGCCTCTGATGCGCGATTTGGGCGAATACACCTCACAACCGGAGTGGAATAACGATCGCCTCTATCTGCGCGCGGACGGTGCGATCGGGGTCAATTTGTCGGGCCTGCGCATCGGGCGTTTGGGGGTGTTGCGCGGACACGATGTTGCCGAGTTGGATTTGTCGGATTCCGATGCTGCGGATCTGAGCGATTTGCGCGGCGTCAGTCTGCGCCGGTTGAATCTGCGCGGCACGGCAGTGGCGGATCTCGCGCCGCTCGCGGGGATGCCGCTCGAGCATTTGGTCGCCGGCGGGGAAACCACCGGCATCGAGCCTTTGCGCGGGGCTCCGCTCAAGTCGCTTGATCTCACCGGGACCAAGGTCTCCGATCTGCAGCCCTTGCAAGGCATGACGCTCGAGGAGTTGCGGCTCGATGGCGCACCGGTGACTGATCTGGAGCCGCTTCGCGACATGCCGCTCAAGCGGCTGCATTTGAATGTGACCGAGGCCGAGGACTTCAGCCCCGTGACCTCGCTCGTGGGTCTCGAATTCCTCGACTTGCCTCCGCATGCCGCGGCACTGGATTTGTCGGCTTTACCCGCCCTGCGCGAGATCCTGCCGCGGCACTTGGGGATGTCCCAACCGATCCCGGCCGAGCAACTGCAAGAGATCGTTGCCCTGCGGCGCCAGTTGTGGGGGCGCCACGGGCGCGTTCTCGAATTGATGAACGTGGAAGATATGGGTCCGCATCGTTTGATCGTTCGGGACACGTCGGGGCGATTCGACCTTGATCTTCGCGGCACCGGGGTGACCGACCTCAAGGCGCTGCGCACCATGCCGCTGGACAGGCTCTACCTCGACACCTCTTCGGAGCCGCTCGATCTCTCGCCGCTGGCCGACCATCCGACGCTTCGGCATTTTCTTGCCGTCGGTGCCAACATTCCCCAACTCGGGCGCCTTGCCGGTCTGCGCCAACTCGAATCCGTTGCGGTGAGCCCGGACGTGACCGACATCAACGCCCTAAGCGGGCACCCGTCCTTGCAGCGCATCGGTTACAAGCTCGATGAAACCGGCCTCTGGCCCGCGGGCGAGGTGGCGGAATTTTTCGGGCCGCGTGTCGAGCCGGAGCCGGCACCGCCCACGGGATCGCCTGTGGCCGAATTTCTCTTCGACAATCCGGCGGATGGCGCGCAGGGCTGGAGGCTGCGGTCCGGCGACCAATTCACCGCCAAAGCGATGTGGATGGCGGACCCGGTGTCCGAGGGCGGGCGGGGCGGAGGACACTTCACCTTTTACGAGCGCGAGGGGGACGGACTTCATTCAAACTTTGTTTTGGAACCCGCCCTTTCTCCCAAACAGCGGCGTTCCCTGCTCGGGGGGCTTCTTGAATTCCAAATCCGGGTGCATGCGGAAGACCCCGAAGCCGAGAAACGCAACATCGGGGTCATCTTGGCCAGCAATTCACGGCGGCTTTACCACACGCCCGCGTGGAGAGTGCGGAACCGATGGCGCACGGTTACTGTCCCGCTGGAATGGGCTTCGCGCTGGACGGTGGACGGATTCAATGGTCGCTCGGCCACGCCGACGGAACTGGAGGACACCTTGCAAAGGTTGGACGAGATCGTTCTCCAGGCCGAATACACTACCGGGCTGCCCGACGAGCGCACCGATCTCGACAATGTCCGGCTGTGGGATCGGGCTTCGGCCGCAGCGCGAACCGCCGAATTGCGCAATGTCGATCGCTGATTTGGTCAACTATCGCTTGATCGTGCGGCGGGAGTGGACACCTTAGATGCCACGTCATGAATCCCAGATTCGCTATCCTCGTCCTGCTGGCTTTGGCGGCCGTGATGCTCGTCGCGGGCCTCTCCTATTTGGGAACATCGGAAACATCAACTGTGCCGGCACAGAGTTCCGCTGCCCCGGAGACGGCGCGTGCTAGTTCGGCGGCACAAAGTCTCACGGCATCGGAAATGGCCGTGGAAACTTCACCTGCGTCCGAGTCCGGACCCGCGGAGCCGTCGGTATCATTGCGCATCGCGGGCGGTGGCAACTTGCTTGGAGGTCTGGCTTCGATCGAAGACGGGGTGGCGCGTGAAGCTTTTCTCGACGGGGTTGTTGCCAAGCTGGCCGCGCTCGGGCCCGAGGCGGCGTTGGCGCAGGTGCAGCAGTTGCCGGATGCCGAACTGCGCGACATGGCCATGCTCGCCCTGCTGCAGGAATGGTCCGGGGTCAGCACGCTCGAGTTGATCCGGAGCGGAGACATCTGGCGTTTCGGTGCGAGCGGGGCGCTGGGTCTTTACTTGCTCGACCAAGGACAGATCACTCCCGACCAAGCGGCCCAAATGGCACGGGCCAGCACGGATGCCAACCGCCGCTCCGAATTGCTCGCGCGGGT
>CAYQMP010000169.1:0-4769 GCA_964418615.1 uncultured Chthoniobacter sp.
ACCGCCGCAAGGTGCTGCTCGATTTCGTGAAGTGGAAACCGACCCCGCTGGAGAAAGCGGAGAAGCTCGAGCAGCTGCGCGCCCTCGAACATGGCGTGGCCATCGGTGTGATCGTGGTGAAGAAGGGTTCGGTCGGCGTCGATGTTCCCGCGGACGTGGCCAAAGCCGTGCGCGTGTTGGGCCGGTAGGGCGGGGCCTCCGGACCCGCAGGTCGAGGACATTTCTTCCCGGCGCGTCGGGGACGCCGCGCCCTACCATGGCTGCACCCTTTCGTCGCTCGTTTCCTCACTCGAAAGTTATTCCATGTCCAAAGGCGCGCTGACCTGATAGCGTTCTGACCCCGTGAAAACAATTTTTGTCACGGGCGGGGTGGTGAGTTCTCTCGGCAAGGGATTGGCGGCGGCTTCGCTCGGCACTTTGCTCGAAAGCCGCGGCTTGCGCGTGACCATGGCCAAGCTCGACCCGTATCTCAACGTCGATCCGGGCACGATGAGCCCCTACCAGCACGGCGAAGTCTATGTGCTCGACGACGGCGCGGAGACCGACCTCGACCTCGGACACTACGAGCGTTTCACCGGATGTGTCTTGAGTCGTCGCAACAACCTGACCAGCGGACAAGTTTACGAAAACGTCCTCGCCCGCGAGCGCCGCGGCGATTATCTCGGCAAGACCGTGCAGGTCATCCCGCACGTCACCGACGAGATCAAATCGCGCATCCGCGAGCTGGCCACGAAAAGCGACGCCGACGTTGCCATCATCGAAATCGGTGGCACCACGGGAGACATCGAGGGGTTGCCCTTCCTCGAATCCATCCGCCAATACCTCCTCGAAGCGGGCGAGGGAAACGCCATGCTCATCCATGTCACCCTCGTTCCTTTCATCAAGGCCGCGGGCGAATTGAAAACAAAGCCGACCCAGCAAAGCGTGGCCAAGCTGCGCGAGATCGGCTTGCAGCCCAAAGTGGTCATCGCCCGCACCGAATACCCGCTGGACGATGATGTGCGCGAAAAACTGTCGCTCTTTTCCAACGTTCCCAAACGCGCGGTGATCGAGGGCCGCGATGTCGAACACACCATCTACGAGTTGCCGCTCATGCTGCAGGAGGAGGGCCTCGATACCGTGGTATGCGAGGCATTGCATCTCGATGTGCCGCCCGCCCGCATGCAGGACTGGGCCAAATTCGTCGAGCGCGTGGTGCGTCCGCGCAAGCATGTGAGCATCGCCGTGGTCGGCAAATACATCGAACTGCAGGACGCGTATAAGAGCATTTACGAATCCCTGACCCACGCCGGCGCGGCGCATGATTGCGGCATCGATCTCGTGCTGGTCGACGCCGAGGACCTTGAAGCCGAGGGCGGGCCGGAGAAACATTTGCGCGGCGTGGCCGGTATTCTCGTGCCCGGCGGCTTCGGCGACCGCGGTATCGAAGGCAAAATCGCCGCGGTGCGCTACGCCCGAGAGACGGGCACGCCTTACCTCGGCATTTGTCTCGGCATGCAGGTCGCGGTGGTCGAGTTCGCGCGCCACGTCTGTGGTCACCCCAAAGCCGACAGCACCGAATTCGATCCGCAAACGCCCGATCCGGTCATCTATCTCATGGAGGACCAGAAAGACGTGACGGACAAAGGCGCCACCATGCGCCTCGGATCCTACCCCTGCGCCCTGCGCAAAAACACAGTGGCCCACCAACTCTACGGCGCCTCGGAAATCACCGAGCGGCACCGCCACCGCTACGAGTTCAACATGAAATACAAGGAGGAGATGGAAAAGCAGGGCCTTGTTGTTTCCGGCAGTTCGCCCGACGGACTGCTGGCCGAGGTGGTCGAACTCCGCCATCACCCGTGGTTCGTTGCCTGCCAATTCCACCCCGAATTCCGCTCCCGCCCCCGCGCCCCGCACCCGCTTTTCAAGGGGTTCGTCGCCGCGGCGCTTGCCCATGTTTGCTAAGCGGCGCCTCCGGGCCTAAGCTTCCGCCTTGCCCGCCATGAACCAACTCGACCAACTCAAGCAATTCACCACGGTGGTCGCCGACACCGGCGACTTCGAAAGCATCCGCCAATTTTCGCCGCAGGACGCCACAACCAACCCCTCGCTCATCTACAAGGCGGTCACGCATCCCGAATACGCACCGCTCCTCGACCAGGCGGTGGCCGAGCGCAAGGGTTCCAACCTGCCGCGCGAGGAACTGATCTGCGACATCATCGACGATTTGCTGACGATCTTCGGCGAGAAGATCCTGCAAATCGTTCCTGGACGCGTCTCGACCGAAGTGGACGCGCGGTTGTCTTTCGACACGCCGGCCACGGTGGAGAAAGCACGCAAACTCATCGCGCTCTATGCCCGGCGCAACGTTCCCAAAGAGCGTGTCTTGATCAAGATCGCTTCCACTTGGGAAGGAATCCGCGCGGCGGAGGAACTGCACAAAGACGGAATCAACTGCAACCTCACCCTGCTTTTCTCCCTGCCGCAGGCCATCGCCTGCGCGGAAGCCAAGGTCCGTCTCATCTCGCCTTTCGTCGGGCGCATCTACGATTGGTATAAAGCGAAGACCGGGCAGGAATACACCGGTGCGGACGACCCCGGCGTGAAGTCGGTGCGGACCATTTACAATTACTTCAAAAAGTTCGGCTACGAGACGCAGGTCATGGGCGCGAGCTTCCGCAACACCTCGCAAATCCTCGAGTTGGCCGGCTGCGATCTGTTGACCATCAGCCCGGAACTCCTCGGCGAGTTGCAGGGCTCGGACGGCGCGGTGACGCGGCATCTTTCGGTCGAGGAAGCAAAGGCGTCCGACGTCACGAAGGTCCCGATGGACGAGAAAACTTTCCGTTGGATGCTCAACGAGGACGCCATGGGCACGGAGAAACTGGCCGAGGGCATCCGCAAATTCACCGAAGACATCGTCAAACTGGAAGGCTTGATCGCCCAAAGACTCTCCTGAAACATCCACCCACCCCGAACATTATGAAATTCCTCCTCACCCTCCTCGGCGCGGCGCTCGTCGTCGGCTGCGCTTCGTCCGGAACCCGCGTCAGCGCGCCTTACCTCGCGGTGCTGCAGCAGAAAGGCGTCGATCCCGGCACCTACACCCGGATCAGCCACGGCCGCGTGCTGACCTACGACGACATCTACGACTTGGTCAGCAAAGGCATTCCCGGCGACAAAATCGTCGACTACCTCAAAGCGACCCGGGCTCCGTATGTTTTCACGCCGGCGCAGGTCAACCGTCTCGCCGCCGCGGGTGCCGGTCCGGCCCTGACTGCCTTCCTGCGCAATCCCCCGACCAAACCGAATACCGACGGCTTCGACAACCCGACCACGCAGGCCTTCCTCAACAGCCCGTATTGGCGCGACCCGTATTACATGGACGCCGGTGCGGCGCAGTTCATGTTCCCGCAAAGCTGGAACACCGCGACCTTGCAGGGGCCGGGCGGGGTCGAGGGCACGCCGGTGCCTTGATCGCCCCCGGGCTTATTGCTCGCCTGGACCGGACGCTTCGGCCGCGGCCTGAAACTTCTTCAGTTTCGGGCGCGTGACCGCGAGGTTGTAGGGGTGCATCGGGTTCTCGCGGTAGAAATCCTGATGGTAGTCTTCGGCCGGGTAGAATTTCTCCAGCGGGACGATCTCGGTAACGATCGGCGATTTGAATTTGGCCTGCGCGCGTGACTTCGATTCCTCCGCGATTTTTTTCTGCGCCTCGTCCGAGGTCAGGATGATCGAGCGGTATTGCGTGCCGGTGTCGGCGCCCTGCCGGTTGAGCGTGGTCGGGTCGTGCGCCTCCCAAAAAAGGTCGATGATCCGTTCGAAAGAAATCTTCGCCGGGTCGTATTCGATCTGCACGACTTCGGCGTGTCCGGTTTTTCCGGTGCAGATTTGCTCGTAGGTCGGATCGGGGGTCTCTCCGCCGGCGTAACCCGAGGTGACGGCGACCACGCCGGGGAGGGTTTCGTAGGCGGCTTCGACGCACCAGAAGCATCCGCCGCCGAGGGTGGCTTTTTCGGTTTTCATCGGTTCGGATTCGGCAGGGAGAGAGGAGACGGGGAGAGCGAGGGCAGCGAGAATGGTCGCTAAGACGGCGGATTTCATGGGTTGCCGTCCGGAACGAATTTGAGCGAGACGGAGTTCACGCAGTAGCGCAGGCCCGTGGGGCGGGGACCGTCGGGAAAAACATGGCCGAGGTGCGAGTCGCAGCGGGCGCAGAGGATTTCCTCGCGGACCATGCCGTGGCTGCGGTCGACTTCGGTGACGACATTTTCCGGCGCGACGGGCTGGAAAAAGCTGGGCCAACCCGTGCCGGAATCGAACTTGGCATCGGAACGGAAAAGCGGAAGGTCGCAGCAGACGCAGTAGTAGACGCCGTCCTGTTTGTGGTCGTGGAAGGCCCCGCAGAAAGGACGCTCGGTGCCTTTGCCGCGGGTGACTTGGTAAACTTCCCCGTCGCCCAATTGGGCGCGCCATTCGGCGTCGGATTTGATCACTTTTTCCATAGGTTGCGGCGGGAGAGGTTGGCCGTTTTCTCCCAACAAAACAACGTCCACGGTCGGAGCCGTGGATTCGGTAGCCATCACGCCCGAGGCGAGCAGAAAGACGAGGAGCAGGGCGCGCATGCCGGGAATCTCCGGCCAGCGGGCCCGCTTGTCAAAGCCTGCCGCGGTCAGCCTTGCTCGGCCGCCCGGCGTTTGCGGCGGCGGTTGGCCTCGGCGAGGAATTCCTCTTGAGCGTCGAACGCTTCGCCTTCGCGAGGCGCCGGGAGGTAGGTGCCGTCGGGT
>CAYQMP010000170.1:0-1127 GCA_964418615.1 uncultured Chthoniobacter sp.
CCGGGTTGGATGACGCCTTTGCGCGGGTAGAGGTCGAAGATTTTCGCAGCATTGGTGCTGGCCACGGCGACCAACTGCTGGAGGGTCAGGCGGCCTTTTTTCACACCGTGCGTGTAGAGCAGATTGATGCGGTCTTCGATGGAAGGGATACCGTTGGGGATCTTGGTAAAGTCGTCTTTGCCCATCGGCTTCTGGTCTTTGAAATCGAACGGCGCGTGGTCCGTGCCGACCGTGTTGACCAAGCCGCTGGCCAAACCGTCCCAAAGGACCTGCTGGTTGGAGACGTCGCGCAGTGGCGGAGACATAACAAACTTGGCGCCCTCGAAATCCGGCTTCTCCGCGTAGGTTTTGTCGAGGACGAGGTATTGGATGAGCGTCTCGACGAAGACGTTGACCCCGCGCTCGCGCGCGTTGATCGCCTCGCGGAGCGCTTCCAGGCAGCTGAGATGGACAATGTAGGTGTGCGCGCCGGTCAGCGCGGCGAAAGACATCAGATGGTGGACGCCCTCGGCTTCGACATAGGGTGGGCGACTCTCATGGTGCGCCTCGGGTCCGGTGCGTCCGGCGGCGAGCAGTTCCTTTTGCAACTGCGCGACGAGCGTTTCGTTCTCGCAGTGGGCGGTGACGATGACGCCGAGTTCTTTGGCCAGCTTCAGGGTTTCCCACAGCTCGGTGTCATCGACCCCGAAGGCGCCTTTGTAAGCGAGGAAGATTTTGAAGCTGCCCACGCCTTGCTTGACGATTTCGCGCAGTTGCTTGGCCGAATCCGCATCGAAGCGGGTCACACCCATGTGGAAGGTGTAGTCGCAGCAGGCCTTGCCCTCGGCCTGCGCCTGCCAGGTGGCGAATCCGTCGGCCGGTGCCATGTCGCGCGAGGGGCAGACCATTTCGAAAATGGTCGTCGTGCCGCCGACGAGTGCGGCTTTGGTGCCGGTTTCGTAGTTGTCTTTCGAATATGTGCCCATGAAGGGCAGGTAGATGTGCGTGTGCGGATCGATGAAACCGGGGAAGACGTGCTTGCCGGTGGCATCGATCACTTCGGCGCCGGCGGGCGCGTCGATATCCTTGTCGATGCGAGTGATGGTTTCACCTTCGCAGAGGATGTCCGCAGTGTAGCGGGTGTCCGC
>CAYQMP010000170.1:1227-4718 GCA_964418615.1 uncultured Chthoniobacter sp.
TGCGAGTGATGGTTTCACCTTCGCAGAGGATGTCCGCAGTGTAGCGGGTGTCCGCGTTGACGATGTCGGCGTTTTTGATAAGGAGGGGCATGGGTGCGGAGTTTTCAGTGTTCAGTTTTCGGTTACAAGAGTTCGGAGCAATTGATTCCGCCGATTTTGTGGACTATGCTGCAGTGCAATGAGCACGGTGCAAGAATTTGAGCAAGCGGCTGAGCGACTCTCGCGCGCGGACTTGATCCATCTTCGGGCGTGGCTCGACGACAAGATTGAGGATGACCTTGTCGTCCGTGATGAAGTGGTGGATGCCATTGCGCGGGCTCGTGGTGAAATTGCTGCCGGACAGGCAACAGTTCGCCGACCGGACGCTGTATAACTTTCGGTATGCCGGCGGCCACACAGGTTTGGTCGCAGACCTTTGCAAAGGCATTTGATGCGCTGCCGGTCGGGGTGCGGACCCGCGTTGGGGAGGCGATCGATTTGTTGGGGCGCAACCTTTCTTCGGCTGGCCACCATAGGCTCCAAGGAACGGATGCGTTTCGGCTTCGCGTGGGAGACTACCGTGTGATCTACGACTTTGATGTGAATGAGCAGCGAGTAGATCTGCTTTTCGTCGGTCATCGCCGGGAGATTTATAAGGGGCTTTGAGCTGCAGTTACTTGTCACTCCAGATCGAGCCCTCCCCATAGCTGAACCAGCGGGTGGTGGTGACTTTTTGTTGGGTGTAGAAGGCGACGCTTTCGCGGCCTTGGATGTGGAGGTCGCCGAAGAAGGATTGGTGCCATCCGCTGAAGGGGAAGAAGGCCATGGGGGCGGGGACGCCGATGTTGACGCCGACCATGCCGGCTTGGATGCGGTGGCGGAATTCGCGGGCGGCTTTGCCGCTGCGCGTGAAGATGGCGGCGCCGTTGCCGTAGATCGAGCGGTTGGCCAGATCGATGGCGGAGTCGAGGTCTTCCATGCGGACGACGTTCAGCACGGGCCCGAAGACTTCTTCCTTCATGGTGATCATGTCGGGCAGGACGTGATCGAGGACGGTGGGGCCGACGTAGAAACCTTTCGGGGCGGACTCGACTTTGGTGTGGCGTCCGTCGGTGAGGGGTTTGGCGCCTTCGTCCGCAGCTTGAGTAATCAGGTTGCAGACGCGATCGGCGTGCTCGCGGGTGATGACGGCGCCCATTTGCGCCTGCGGGTCGCGGTCGGTCGGGCCGACGCGGATTTTGGAAACGACATCGACCAGCGCGGGAAGGACGGTGTGGGCGGCATCGCCGATGGCCACGGCGGTGGAGCTGGCCATGCAACGTTCGCCGGCGCAGCCGAAGGCGGACTCGACGAGTCCGGTGGCGGAATTGGTGACGTCCGCGTCAGGCATGATGAGGACGAAATTTTTCGCACCGCCGGCGGCTTGCACGCGTTTGCCGTGGGCCGTGCCGGTTTCGTAGATGTATTTGGCGATCGGGGTGGAGCCGACGAAGGAGACGGCTTTGATCGTCGGGTGCTTGAGGATGGCGTCGACGACCTCGCGTCCGCCGTGGACGAGATTGAGCACGCCGGGAGGAAGTCCGGCTTTTTCGGCCAACTGCACGATGCGGACCGAGGTGAGTGGAACTTTTTCGCTCGGCTTGAGAATGAAGGTGTTGCCGCAGGCAATGGCCATGGGCCACATCCAGAGCGGGACCATGGCCGGGAAGTTGAACGGCGTGATGCCGGCGACGACGCCGAGGGGTTGACGGATGGTGTCGCAATCGATGCCGCGGGCCACGTTCTCCAGCGACTCGCCCATGAGGAGCGACGGTGCGCCGCAGGCAAACTCGATGTTTTCCAGTCCGCGACGGACATCACCGCGCGCCTCGGCGAGCGTTTTGCCGTGTTCGCGGGTCACGCTCTGGGCCAGTTCCTCGAAGTGGTCTTCGAGCATAACCTTGAGCTTCATCAAAATGCGGGCGCGCTCGACCGGCGGGGTTTCCATCCATTTGGGGAAAGCGTCGGCCGCGGCGCGGACCGCTTGATCGACGGTGTCGGCACCGCAGAGCGGAGTTTCGGCAATGACTTCGCCGATGGAGGGATTGTGGACGGGGGTGGTGGCGACGCCGGAGACGTTCGCCCATTCGCCGCCGATGAACAGCGGGACGGGGAGGAGTTTGCTCATTTGTTTTACTTCTTGTTCGTGAGGGAGGCTCTTTGTCCGTCCAATGCCCGCAGGGATCAAGAGGAAAGCATTCGGGGGCGCCGCTGGCTAAGCGGTTCCAGGCGCGGTAGCATTGCGCTGTGACAACGAATCAAGAGACCGGTCCCGCGAAGAAGGGGTCTTCGCGATCGACGGTGCCGCGGGTGCTCAATGCGCTGCTCTGGTTGGTCTTTTGCGGCATGGCGGGAACAGGACTTTTGTTGGCGTTCCGCCTGCCGCCGGGTTCACGCGGCGGAGCCGGGCTGACCGCGATGGGGTGGGGACGTCATGATTGGGGCGATGTGCACACATGGTTGTCCTACGCGTTCCTGACTTTGATCGCGGTGCACTTGGCGCTGCATTGGCGGTGGTTCTGGCAAGTGGCGGCCAAGAAACATGCGTGGCCTCTGGTCGTAGGCATCGGTGCAGGGGTGGTGTTGATGCTCTGGCTGGCCTTCCAGCCGGTGGAGAAACGCGGGGGCAAGGGCCACGGAAGGGAGCGAGCTACGGAAATGGCACGCTGAAGAGTGGCTGGCCCGCATGGACTCGAACCATGAATAACGGCTCCAAAGGCCGCTGTGTTACCATTACACCACAGGCCAGTGATGAAGGCATAACGTGGCTGAAGGCGGGGTTGGGTGCAAGTCCGTTATGGGCGGAACGGCGGAACTCGCCTTTCAGAAAGAGACAACGCGCAAGGAGGGGATGCGCGAGAAGTCTTTGGTGTTGTCGGTGACCACGCCCATACCGTGGCGCAGCGCGGTCGCTGCGATCCAGAGATCGTTCGTGCCGATGAGCTTTCCGGCAGCGGCCAAGGATCGGTAGGCGTTTCCGTAGGCGAAAGAAACGTCGCGGTCCCACGGGATGATGGCGTAGGGACGAATTAGGCTCTCCCACGCGTTGCGGGCCGACGCCGAGTCGCCACAGGCCAATTCGCCCGCGACGGTGAAGGTGATGAAGAATTCCTCGTTGGTGTGCTGCGAGAGAAATTCGTGAGTTCGTCCAGTTTGTCGGCGCCGCGCCTCTCGCTCGGCGGCGATGATGAAACTGGTGTCGAGGATCAGCGCCATGGGTTGTCCGGAGGACGATCCCGCGCGGTGGCGGATTCCACTGCGTCGAGATAAGACTCTTCTACGCGGCTTCCGCCGGAATTGAAGTAGTCGAGCAGGGCGCGGCCAGTCGGGGCGGCGTCTTCGAAGCGCGAACGCCGGACGACATCAGAAAAAGACTCGCCGGGGCGCTTGCGGGTGCGGAGCTTCTCGTAAGCGTCCAACTCGAGCGAGATGGTCTTTGTGGCCATGCATGAAATGTGCATGAGCAGTTCAAT
>CAYQMP010000171.1:0-4696 GCA_964418615.1 uncultured Chthoniobacter sp.
GGCCGGTTCGACGGGAATGAAAAGAAAAACGAAGTCGGGTGATTTCAATCCGGGCAGCGAGGAGTAGTCTTTGCCGGCCAGTTGCTTGATGTGCCGGCGCACCGATTCGGCATGCTCCTTGGCGGCGACGGCGCGTTCGTCGGCGGTTTCCGCGCTGCACTGCCGCTCGTAGGCGTTGAGCGAAACCTTGGCGTCGATGACGACTTGGCGTCCGCCGGGAAGGTCGAGGATGACATCGGGCAGGAGACGGCGTCCTTCGGCGTTGGTTTCCGCCGTTTGCGTGTGGAAATGCTGTCCGCGCACCAGACCGGCTTTTTCCAGCACGGACTCGAGGACCATCTCGCCCCAGTTGCCGCGCGTTTTCGACTGTCCTTTGAGTGCCTGCGCGAGGTTTCCGGCTTCGCGCGAAACGGTCTGGTTGAGTTCGCTCAGGCGGCGGACTTCCTCGGTGAGGGCGAAGCGGGCTTCGCTCTCCTTGCCGTAGGCCTCGTGGACTTGCGTGCGGAATTCCTTGAGGCGCTCGGAGAGCGGTCCGAGCAGTTGTTCGAGCTGCAGACGGTTCTGCTCGGTGAAGCGCTTCGATTTGTCCTCCAGGATGTCGGACGCGAGGTTTTCGATTTCGGCCTTGAGCGCGGCGCGCGATTCCTCGAGTCCAGCCGTCTTCTGCTTTTCCGTAGCCAGGTCCGCCGCGAAGGATTGGAGTTGGCCGACAAGTTTCCGTCTCTCCTCGTCGAGAAAGTGCACCTGCCGCTCGTATTCATCAGACCGCGAGCGAGCTGCGGCGGCTTCGGTCGCGGCACGGACCGCACGCAGATGCCCGAGGAGGAAACCAGCCAGCCCGCCGAAAAGGACGGCGGCGAGGACAGACCAGAGGTATTCGGAGGGCATAGAACTACTATCTATCACGCGCGTCCATCGGGGCAAAGGGCGCTACAGCGAGGACAGGTGGATCGCGCCGTCCCGGCGCGATATCTTTTGGCCTGATCGCGATGGGGACATCGCGATCCACCTACATCCGCTCCGGCGCCTCGACGCCGAGCAGGCCGAGGCCTTGTTTCAAGACGCGGGCCGTGGCTTCGCAGAGGACAAGGCGGGAATGTTGGGTCACGCCTTCCGATTTGAGGACCGGGCAGGCTTCGTAGAAAGTATGGAAGGCGTTGGCCGTCTCGAAGAGGTGGTTGGCCAGGAGGTTGGGACGGAATTCGTGGAGGACGAGAGGGACGTTTTCGCCGAATTGGAGGAGCTTTTTGGCCAGGGCCAGCTCGGCGGGTTCGGTGAGGACGACTTCCTGCGCTGGTCCCAGTTCGGCGCCAAGTTTGCGGAAGATGGAGCGCACGCGGACGTAGGCGTTCTGCAAATAGGGCGCGGTGTTGCCTTGCAGGCTGAGCATCTTGGACCACGAAAAAACGTAGTCCGTCATGCGGTGCTGGGAGAGTTCGGCGTATTTGACCGCGCCGAGTCCGACGATGCGCGCGATGTGGTCCTTCTCCTCCGCGGGCAGGTCGGGATTTTTCTCCTCGATCATGGCGCGGGCGCGGGTCACCGCCTCGTCGACCAAATCGCGCAGCGGGACATTGTCGCCCGAGCGCGTCTTCATCAGTTTGTGGTCCTCGCCGAGGATGCTGCCGAAGGCGATGTGCTCGAGTCTCGTGGTCACGCCCATGCGCTTGGCCGCGGCGAAGACCTGCTGGAAGTGAAGTTGCTGCGGCGCGCCGGTGACATACCAGACGGCGTGCGGATCCCAGCGTTCCACGCGGTATTCGATGGTGGCGAGGTCGGTCGTGGCGTAGAGGAATCCGCCGTCGCTTTTGCGGATGAGGCACGGCTTGTCGGCCAGCGCGGGAACCTCGGGGAAGAAAATGCAGGCGGCGCCTTCGCTGATTTGCGCGATGCCGTTGCCGAGCAGTTTGTCGACCAGCGCGCCCAGCGCCGGATCGTAAAAGCTTTCACCGAGCCGTTCGTCGAAGCGCACGCCGAGCCTTTCGTAGATGTCCTCGAACTCGGCCCAGGAAAGATCGACGAGTTGCTGCCAGATGGCGCGGTTTTCCGGGTCGCCCTGTTGGAGTTTGACCAGTTCCTCGCGCGCCGCTTTATGCACCGCGGGGTCGGTCTGTTCGAGAGCGTTGACCTCGCGGTAAAGGCGCGTCATCTCCGCGATCGGGTCGCGTTCCAGCGCGGCGCGATCGAGCAGATGCTTCCATCCGTAGAGCACCTTGCCGAATTGCGTCCCCCAGTCGCCGAGGTGGTTGTCGGTCACCACCTCGTGTCCGAGAAACCGCGCGATGCGGGCCAGCGCATCGCCCAAGATGGTGCTGCGGATGTGTCCGACATGCATCGGCTTGGCGATGTTGGGGGAACTGAAATCGATGACGATGCGTTGAGCTTCCTCTGTCTCCGGCACGCCGCAGCGTGCGTTGCCGGCCAGCTGGCGGACCTGTTGCGAAATCCACGCCGGCTTGAGGCGGAAGTTGAGAAAACCGGGCCCGGCGATCTCCGGCTTTTCGCAGATGTCACCGGTCTCGAAGTAGTCGGCGATTTTCGCAGCCAGCTCGCGCGGGTTGGCCTTGGCTTGCTTGGCCAGAACCATGGCGGCGTTGGCTTGGTAATCGCCGAAGCGCGTGTCGGCCGCGGCCGTGACTTCGCCGCGCTCCGGCGGGAGCCCGCACGCGACAAGTGCCGCGTGCAGCCGCTTGGTCAGCACGGCCTGCGGCGTGGTGTTCATTCAGCGCTGGCCGCCGCGGCTGGCGAAAACTTGCAGGATGGACTGCGCATCGGGCGCGGAGGCCAATTCCTCGCGGACCGTGCGGTCGTTGAGAAATTTGGCGATGGCCGCCAAGGTGCGCAGGTGGACTTGGAATTGGTCGCGGGGGACGATGAAGAGCACGATGAAATGGACCAGCTCGTTGTCGAGGGAATCGAATTCTATGCCCGGCTTGGAGCGTCCGAAGGCGGCCACGACCTCGGTGACGTGCTCGGACGAAGCGTGCGGGATGGCAATGCCGAAGCCGATGCCCGTGCTCATCGTTTCCTCACGCTGCTTGAGCGCCGCCAACACGCTGTCGCGGTATTGCGGCTCAATGCGTTGCGTCGACACGAGCAGGTCCACGATCTCCGTGATCGCCGGCCACCGCTCTGTCGCTGTCATTTCGGGAATGATCTGCCCGACTGTGAGCAAACTCGACAGGGTCATGCGCCTTGAGCGGGAGATCGTTACCAACGTGACGGGTCATGGCAAGCGCCATTTGGTCTCCGGGACGCCGCGACTGACAGTCTCCCCGGCGGGTGATAGAGCTTTCGCCATGAAAGGGTTGTTGTCCGGCCATGCTGCCTGAATTGCGCACGGAAATCCCGGGCCCCATCTCGCGCGGATTGGCGGCGCGCTTGCGTCGGGTCGAGTCGCGGAATGTCACGCTGGTCACCGGCGAATGGCCGGTTTTTTGGGAGCGGGCCGAGGGGGTCAACGTGTGGGATGCCGACGGCAACCGCTTCCTCGATTTCACCGCGGGCTTCGGCGTGGCCGGGTTGGGTCATTCGTCGGCGCCGGTCCGCGATGCGCTCACCGCGCAAGCCGGACGCCTGCTCCACGCCATGGGCGACGTGCATCCGGCGGAGAGCAAAGTCGAATTGTGCGAAATGCTCGGCGAATTGACCTACGGACGCTGGGGCGCGGGTCGCGGCAAAGTGATCCTCGGCAACTCGGGTTCCGATGCGATCGAAGCCGCGCTGAAGACCGCTGTGCTGCACAGCGGCAAGCCCGGTGTGCTTGTCTTCGAGGGTGCTTACCACGGACTCGGTTACGGCGCGCTCGAGGCTTCGGCCCTGGAATTCTTCCGCACGCCGTTCGCCGCGCAACTCGGACGCTTCGCGGTGTCCGTGCCGTATCCGTATTGCTACCGCTGTCCGTTCGGTCACGGCGGCGGGTTCGCCTTGGAGGGCGGGGAATTCCCGAATTGCAGCAGCGCCTGCCTCGGGGAATTGCAAAAAAGAATCCGCACGGAAATCGCCCGGCGCGAGATCGGGGCCATTCTCGTCGAGCCCGTGCAGGGCCGGGGAGGGGATGTCGTGCCGCCGCGCGACTTCCTGCGTTTGCTGCGGCAAATCTGCGACGAGGAAAAAATCCTCCTCATTGCCGACGAGATTTACACGGGACTCAACCGCACGGGCCGGCTTTTCGCCTGCGATCACTCGGAAGTCATTCCGGACATCATCTGCCTCGGCAAAGCGCTGACCTCGGGCTTTCCGTTGTCGGCTTGCGTGGGCCGCGCCGAGGTGATGGATGCATGGCCCGAGACATCGGGCGAGGCGCTGCATACGAGCACGTTCCTCGGCAACCCGCTGGGTTGCGCCATGGCCGTGGCGTCCCTGCGCGAACACGCCAAACCGGAGACCGCGGCCAAAGTGCGCGAGGCTGGACGCCACTTGCGGGCCGCGTTGGCCAAGATCCGATCCCCGCGGATCGGCAACCTGCGCGGCGTAGGTCTGCTCGTCGGCGTGGAGATCGTCGGTCCGGACGGCGGTCCCGATGCCGCCACTGCCGGTCGCTGCGTGACCGATGCTCTCAAGAAAGGCGTGCTATTGCTGGCCGGCGGACGCCACGGGAATGTGATCTCGCTGGCCCCGCCGTTCGACTTGTCGCCGGGCGAGGCGGACTTTCTCGCCGGCGTGCTGTCCGAGTCCCTGCAGCGGGCGTAGCCCA
>CAYQMP010000172.1:0-4681 GCA_964418615.1 uncultured Chthoniobacter sp.
GAAGCCGACAGGTTCGCACTTCACCTGCCTCCTGTCGGCTTCATGTCATCTACCTCAGGCCACAAGATCCCAAGTCTCATGGGGCGTTGGTATGAGAACGCAGTTCGAGCCGGAGGTCCGCGGAGGCGGACGGGCTGTCCCCGTTGCCGCCTTTTCCTTGTCCCGGCACACATCGGAAACCATGATTCGCTTTCCGTCCGTTACTCCTCGCGCCATGAGCCACAAAGAATACGCCCATCCTGAATCCCTTGTTTCCACCGACTGGGTGGCCGCGCACCTCGACGATCCTTCCGTGCGCATCGTGGAAAGCAACGAGGATGTGCTGCTTTACGACACGGGGCATCTTCCGGGTGCGGTGCACATCGATTGGCGCGCGGATTTGCAGGACCAGACGGTGCGCGACTACATCTCGCCGGCGGAGTTTGCCGCGGTCTGCTCCAAAAACGGGATCGGGCCGGATACCACCTGCGTCTTTTACGGCGACAAATCGAACTGGTGGGCTTGCTACGCGCTCTGGGTCTTCCGGCTTTTCGGCCACGGGAAAGTCAAAATCATGAATGGCGGACGCGACAAATGGGTCGCGGAGGGTCGTCCGCTCACCCGGGAGAAACCGCACTACCCGCCGGTCGACTACCCGGTGCCTTCCGTCCGCCGCGATGCGGAGATCCGCGCCTTTTACGAGGATGCCAAGAAGCACAGCGAGGAAAAGCTCCCGCTGATCGACGTGCGTTCGCCCGGTGAATTCCGCGGCGAGATCACGCACATGCCGGAATATCCGCAGGAAGGCGTGTTGCGCGGCGGCCACGTCCCCGGCGCGCGCAGCGTGCCGTGGAAGACGGCGGTCAACGACGACGGGACGTTCAAGTCGCGCGAGGAGCTGGAGAAAATCTACACGGAAGGCTGCGGTTTGGCGCCGGACAAAGACATCGTGGCCTATTGCCGCATCGGCGAGCGGTCGAGTCATACCTGGTTCGTGCTGACCTACCTGCTGGGCTATGACAAAGTGCGCAACTACGACGGTTCCTGGACCGAATGGGGCAATCGCGTGCGCGCCCCCATCGCCACGGGAGAGTGAGTGGGCAGCGGAAAAGCTGAAACACTGAAATACCGAAATACTGAAACACCGGCTTAACAATGTCCTATCCCGCGAAGCTCCAGAAGGTCATCGATCTTTTCGAGGCGTTGCCCGACGAGGAGAAGCGGGAAACGTTGATCGCCTATGCCGACCAAGCCGCGGCGCAGGCGCCCAAGGACGGCGAGACATTCGATCTCGAGGATGTGCGCAAGGACGAGGAATGCACGGACACGGTGGGTGTCTTTCTCTCGGTCGATCCCGACCGCAAGGTGCGCTTCCGCATCACGCTGGGTCCGCAGGTGCAGACCTTGACGCGCGCCATGACGGCGATCCTTTGCAAGGGATTCGAGGGGGCGTCGATCGAGGAGGTGATGGAGGTGCCGGCCGATTTCGTTCCGAAAATTGTCGGGGCCCAACTGGTGCGGCAGCGTAGTCAGACCGTCTACTACATCCTCACGCGCATGAAGAGCGCGTGCAAAGTCTGGCTCAATCGCGAGCGCGCGGCCGCCTGACATGCTGCGGGTCTTTCTTTTTCTCCCGGTCGCGCTTGCCGTGGCTGCCATGGCCGGCGAGCGCCTCACCGTGCCGACTCCGCAGGCCGCGGTGGAGCGAATGGTGGAGCTGGCGGAGATCCGGACCGGCGAGAAAGTCTACGACCTCGGGTGCGGAGACGGTCGCATCGTTATCACTGCGGCGAAGAGGCACGGGGTCGAGGCGGTCGGTGTGGACATCGATCCGGAGCAGGTGGCCAGATCGCGCGAGAACGCAAGACGTGCCGGGGTGGAGGGTTTGGTGACCATCGTCGAGGGCGACATCTACCAGACCGACTTTCGCGATGCCGACGTGGTGTTCCTTTATTTGCAGCCGGATTTGCTGCGCGGACTGATCCCCCAACTGCGCCAGATGAAGCCGGGTTCGCGCATCGTGGCTTTCGACTTCGGCATCGACGGAGCGAAACCGGCTCTGGTCGAGCGCGGGGCGTTCGGTGAGCGGCAGCATTGCACGATCTACAAATACGATGTGCCATGGGTCGAAGACGCCGGAACGACGTGGGATCTGTTCACTCCGTCGCCCTGACGCTTATGCCAGTTCACAAAAGATTTCAGACTTAACAAAACTTCTCGCCCGGTAGGGTCCGCTGGCTCAGCGGACCGCTGCCTTTCTGGTTGGGGCGAGCGGACGGCTGAGCCAGCCGTCCCTACCGAGGGTGCCGAAAAGTCAGAAAACTTTTCGGGTTTGGTATTATTTCTTCTTCCGTAAGTTTTCCAGTGTGGCGGCGAGATCGGACTCGGCGCGTTGCATTTCGGCGCGGAGGGTTTCGCTGTCCATGGTCGAGGCCCCGGCGGCGACGGCGGCGGTGCGGATGAGATTGTCGTTGGTTGCCACGGTGAGCCGGTGGGTAGCGGCGTATTTGAGGACGAGGCGCTCGATGATGGCGTCGGCGGTTTGTCCGGCTTGCGGATAGAAAACCTGCACGCCGGCCGGGCCGGAAAGGTCGGTGGAGGTCGCGGGGTGCTTGCCCCCGTCGAAGACGGCCACGACCCGGACGCCGGAGGCATCTTGGTGGCGTTCCAGAAGCCGGATCAGTTGCTCGCGGGCGGCGGCGGGATGGCGCCGGTGGAGGGCGGCGAGGTCCGGTGAGGCGAAAATCAGGTTGTGGGCATCGACCAGAAGGAATTCGCGGGGCATGGCTTCAGGCGCGGGAGGGATTGTTTGACATCCCGCCCCTGTTTCCCCATGGTGGCGGGTCTGCCGCGGCAACGGCACGAACTTTTTTGTCCCATGAAACGAACTTACCAACCTTCCAAGCGCACCCGCAAACGCCAGCACGGTTTCCGCGCCCGCATGAAGACCAAAAGTGGCCGCGCCACCCTGGCCCGCCGCCGTCAGCGCGGACGCAAACGCCTCCTGCCCAAGGGCGCCGAGGTGCACTACGCGCGTCACACCGGCGCTTGACCGGTTGCCCCGTTCCACCGGGCGGCTTGATGGCTGCGCTGACCTTGCCGAAGCCGGCCCGCTTGTCGCGCCGCGCGGAATTCTCCGCGGTGCGTGAACGGGGCAAGTCGCAGCACGGAAATCTCATGGTCCTCGGCATCTGGCAAAGTCCTGTCTCCGCCCCCGCACGCTTCGGGGTGATCACCGCCCGTCGCACCGGCACCGCGGTGGAACGCAACCGGGCCCGCCGTCGGCTGCGTGAAATTTTCCGCCTGCACCGCAATCTGCTGCCGTCCGGACTGTGGATGGTCGTGGTGGTGCGCCGTGCCGCGGTGCGAGCGACATTTGCCGCTTTGAACGAGGAATGGCGTGCGCTGGCTGCGCGCGCCGGATATTTGAAGGCATGAAGGTTCTCTTTTGCGCCGTGGTCCGTCTTTACCAGTGGACGGTTTCGCCCTTCCTTGTCTGGTTGGGTGGACCGGGCTCGGGTTGTCGCTTCGAGCCGACGTGTTCGCAGTATTTTCTCGAAGCGGTGCAGACCCACGGTGCCTTGCGCGGCGGCTGGCTCGGGCTCAAGCGGGTTTGTCGTTGTCATCCGTGGGGCGGTTGTGGATGCGATCCCGTGCCGCTTGAAGCCGAATCAAAGGGAACGGGCGTCCCGCCCGTTTCAGGCCGGACAACACGGGCGGGACGCCCATGCCCCCTGACCGAGCCCATGCTGACGGAGGCGGTGCGCTGATGGATCGCAAGGCTTGGATCGTTGTTGTCCTTTGCGTTGCGGCCCTCGGCCTTTGGCAATGGGCGTATGTGCAATACTACGCGCCCACGCCGGAGCAACTGGCCGAGCAGCGCCGTGCGGAGGAGCAAGCCGCGGCCGCAGCAACACCAACGCCGGCCTCCACGGCGGCAGCCGCCACGCCTGCGCCCACTCCGGTCGCCCCGGTTCCCCCGGCACCCGCGGAGCCCGAGGTGCCGCGCGAGACGCGCACCGTGACGACCGGCCTGGCCGACTTCCAATTCACCAGCGATACCGGCGGCATTGCTTCGATCGAATTGCTCGATCACCTCGGCGAGAATGGTGCCAATGTGGCCCTCAATATCCCGCAGGCGTTGCCGATCGGCACTTTGAGCGAGGAGCCCGGCATCGCTTTGGGTGGTTTCGCTTCGGTTGCCGCCGGTGCGCCGAACGAGGCCGTCTTTCTCCGTGGGCAACCCGACGGACTGCAAATCCGCAAAACCTACGCCGTCTCCGAAGCCGACCAAGGCAAGGGGGATTACGTGGTCAGCCTGACCCTCGACTTCACCAACGCGGGCGAGGCTCCTTTGCAGCGCACCGGTTTCTACATCAGCACGGGCGGTGCGGCCCCGGTCCACTCGACCGACATGACCATGTATACCGGTTTCGATTGGTATCGCGACGGCAAGGCCACTTTCACCGACGTCAACTGGTTCAACGAAAGCTCGATTCCCTTGACCGGCATCGAACTGCGCGCCGCGCAAAATTTTTACGAGGAGAAGACCGACAACATTATTTGGGCGGCATCCAAGAACCAGTATTTTGTCAGCATCGTCGCCGTCACCTCCGGTGATCCCGGCACCGCGGTGTGGGCCCGCCGCCTCGATTTGCTGCACGGCGGTGACGCGGAGCAGAAAGTTTTCGGCATCGAGGGG
>CAYQMP010000173.1:0-2801 GCA_964418615.1 uncultured Chthoniobacter sp.
AGCCGGCACTCCCACGGCGCCGCGACACCTGCGCTCGAAAAACTACGAAACCTTGTGCTTGCGCCAGCGGACAAACGCCGCACCGCCGGCGAGCAACGCCGCCGCGGCCCACGTGCCGGGTTCGGGGACGGCGGCGGAGGCGGCGGTGACTTTCATGTAGAGGTTTTGGCTGTAGGGACCGTTCCAAGTTGCACCGCTGTTGACGCTATCATAGGCGGACGAGGTGAGAACATCTGTGGCGTCCCAATAGAGCGTGCCTTGAGAGGGGGGTCCGAACGGCCCGGGGATATCCGCCAAATTCGTGCCGGCTGCGACCAGATAATAGGCGGTGTCGGGCGCCAGCGTGACGCTCAAGCCGGAAACAGTGAGAAGGCTGCCGTAAGCACTGCCGAGATTCTCCGCCAGACCCGTGTAGATCGCCCCGCCGACCTGGGACCCGGGAGCACCCGCAGTGCCGAGCGCGTCCCAGACCTGGATCTCGAAGTTGCCGCTGGTTCCATTCAGGTTCCAAAGCCGGAGGGCGACCTCGTTAAGGATGAAACCCGAGGACGTTGTCGAGAAAGACTGGGCATTCCACTGCGAGTTGCTGACTCCAAAGGACCCGTTGGGAGATCCAGCCGAGAGATTGTCGAAAAGAATCACGTCGGCTCGCCCCGTCATGCCGGAGAAAGCAAGCACGGCGAGAAACAGAAGATGGCGAGAAGAAAGGGGGCTTCGGGATTCGTTTTTAGGCGGAGTCATATCGAGAGGCAGCGATTTGCGCGCTGCGCAAGGGCCAGAAAAAAGGAACTCCTCGGCTGCGACAAGTAGAAATTCGAAGAGGAGCGCGGTGTGATGAATCCGCGTTTTCCCCGGCTACTGTCCCGCGGTGCGCAGCGGGGCGATGAGAGCGTATTCGGCAGGGGTGAGCAGGTCGGGGTCGATGCCGCGGACCACGGTGAGAGCGTTGGTATCACCCGCGCCATGGAGCACGGCGGCGCTGACTGCGCGCAGGCCGGGAGGCAGCTTCTCCACGATGACATCGAAATCCTCGAAGACGGCGAGAGCTTCTTTCCCCTGCCCCGCTTTGAGCAGAGCCAGGGCGTGGTTGAAACGCGCGCCGACATCGGTCGGATTCGCGGACAGAGCGTCGGCGGTGACCGAGGGATCGACACCGGGGCCGGCGAGCAATTCGAGATAGGTGCGGTAGTCGCGCACCGACTCGGCCGAGGGCGCGGCCTGACGCGCGGCGGCATAGGCGCGGTCCAGCGTGGCGAATTGTCCGCGACGGGAAAACCGCTCGCGGGCCAAGCGGAAAGCGCCGTCCGCCACGGCGGAGTTGCCGCACATTTCGACGATGGCTTCGTCGGCCAATTCGCGCAGGTCCTGCTGGTCGGCCAACTCGAGAGCTTGCCCCACGCGGCCCTCGCCCACCGAGGAGCGCAGCGCGGTGCGGGCCAGCGTGTCGGCCTCGCCGCGGCGTCCGAGCTCGCGGGCGGCGCGGGATTTGACCATGAGGCGCAAGGCGTCGGGCGCTTTGCTCGGGGCATCGGCCAAGCGGTAGACCTCTTCCCAACGGCCAAGATTGCCGAGGGCCGAGGACCGCAGGCCGAACATGGCTTCATTCTGCGCGGCTTTGGCGGCGGATGCGGTGACGAGGACCTGATCGTTCATGCCACGGCGCAACAGCCAATCGGCAAAGGCGGCTTGTTGTTCCAGAGGAGCGCCGACGTAGAGGACGTTGAGTTTCTCGAAAAGCGCATCGGGGGTCTGCGCGCCGGAGATGGCGAGGAGCTCCGCGGCGGGCAGGAGCGCGGGATTGGAGGCCAGCGGATTGCGCCAAGCGGCTTCGGCCCAGGCGGATTTTTTGCTCGCGGGGAAATACGGCGCACCCAATCCGAAGGCCAGCGCCTCCTCGCCCACCGGAGTTTCGATCAAGCCGTCGATCAGCGCAGTCATTTCGGCGGCGGCCGCCAGATCCCCCGCGCCAGGCTGCGCGGGAGCGGTCAGGAAGATGCCGTGGCGCGCAGCGAGGAGCTGGAGAAGTTGCAAGCGCAGGCGCGGCTCGTCGTTCGAAGACACCGCGGCGCGAGCTTGGGCGATGGCTTGCTGGATGTCGCCGCGGCTCAGACTGCGGCGGGAGCGCAACGCGGCCACACGATCAGCAGCCCCCTGCTCTGCCAAAGCGGCGATGGCGGCGGTGAATTGCGCGTCGTCGCCGTGCAAAGTCATCACCTCGGCCCGGGCGTCGATTTCGTCGGACGTGAGCTGTGACCCGTCCGCCATCTCTTCCCACATCCGAACCGCGTCCGGATTGCCGAGACGGCTTTCGATCAAGGCCGCGGCGCGTTTGACCGAAGGATCGTTCGGCCGCAGACCCGAGGCCGAAGCAATTTGCAGCCGGGCAAAGCGCGCGTTGCCTGCTTCCGCATTGGCCAGCGCTTTGGCCGTGAGGTCCCGCGCCCGCCAACCGGTGAAGAGATAAAATCCGAGTGCGCCAAAGGCGATCAGAGCCAAGACCACGACCGGCATCCAAAGCATCAGCCGCCGCCACAATTCCCGCGGCAGACTCAACCCGCTCTTGCCGAGCGGTCTGGTCGCGTCCTTCCACCACTGGCGAGGAATGTCCGAGAGCGAAGACCAGACACGGCGCGGCAGCGATTCTTTGATCCAAGGCATAGAAAGGAATGACCACTATAATGAAACGGCAACGCGACGCATGCAGCTTCTGGAAAGGACTCGAATATCTGCCGTTGTGTGGCCTGAGATTTGAGTCATCTTGACGCCAGATGCATTTGATGCTTTGATGCTTCCATGCGCAC
>CAYQMP010000173.1:2901-4662 GCA_964418615.1 uncultured Chthoniobacter sp.
GTGGCCAAGCTGTTGCACGACGAGCAATACCGGACGAAGAAGACCTTCAAAGAGGTGCTGAACAGCGCGGTGCGCGCCTCTTTGCGAGGCACGCCGTCGAAACGCCCCAAACTGCTGCCTCCGCGCGCCATGGGTCTGCGCACCGGCATCGACCCGCGCGAGTTGGCCGGTCTGGCCGACGATCTCGAGGCGGAAAGCTACCTGCGCACGGCCGCCCGGCGCCGCCGCTGAGCCGTGGTCATTCCCGACGCCAACCTGCTGCTCTACGCCACGGACAAAGAGTGTCCGGATCACGAGGCCGCCGCCAAATGGTGGCGGCGGACGTTGGATGGCGATGAGGAAGTCGGACTTTGCGCCGTGGTCGCTTTTGCTTTTGTCCGTCTGGCGACAAACCGGAAGGTTTTCCGTCAACCGCTGAGCGTGGCAGACGCCTGCGCCCGCGTGGCCAACTGGCTGGAATTCCCCAACGTCGTCTGGCTCGATGCGGAACCGGAGGATTTCGCCAGCGCGACGAAACTGCTGCGTGCCGCCGGAACCGGGGCCAACCTTGTCACCGATGCCCAGATTGCCGCTATCGCGCAACGCACTGGTGCATCCATCCGCTCTTGCGACCATGACTTCGCCCGATTTCCCGGCATCGACTGGTCCGACCCGCTGGCCTGAGCCCGGAAAGGCCGTGGCCCGCCGGGTCCGACACTTTGTGAAGCCCTGACTTGTGGGAAAACTGCTATACCTGCCTTGTGCGCATCTTCTTGATCATCGCGGCTGCTGCGGTCGCGCTGCTCGTTCTCGGTGCCGTCTGGTTGCTGCGGCCGCTGAGTTTCGGCGACCTTGACGCCAAGTCCGATCCGGCCCGGTCCTATGACGAAGCGATGGAACGCTGGGAACAGAAGCAGGCGCGGGAGGCCAAACAACCGCTGCACGAAGGCGGGCGCACCATCGTCCTGAGTCACGGATACCAAACCGATCGCGTCTTTGTTCTGCTGCACGGACTGACCAATGCCCCGCGCCAATTCCGCGAACTGGGAGAAGAACTTTTCGCCACGGGAGCCAATGTGGTCATTCCCCGCCTCGCCCATCACGGACTGGCCGACCGCATGACCGACGCGCATGCCGCTCTGACCGCACAGGATCTGATCGACTACGCGCAATACGGCGTCGATCTCGCGCAAGGACTCGGCCGCAACGTCACCGTGGTCGGCTTGTCGATCAGCGGCATCTCCGCCGCTTGGCTGGCGCAAAACCGCGATGACATCGACGAAGCCTTTCTTCTCGCCCCGCTCTTCGGTCCGGCTGTCGTGCCCGACCCGCTCACTCCGGCCGTCACTGCCGCGCTGGACCGTCTACCGAACAAGATGGTCTGGTGGGATCCGCGCGTGCGGGAAAATTTGCCGGGTCCGCCCTACAACTATCCACGTTTCCCCACCCGCGCCCTCGGCGAAGCACTGCGCCTCGGACTGCAAACCGCACAGCCCGATCGGACATTACGCGTCAACCGCCTTGGCATTATTCTCACCGAAAACGATCCGGCGGTGAACAACGCGCGAACGAGACGCTTGGTCGAACAATGGCGCGCCAAATCACCGGAGACGGAAATTTTCCTCCACGAATTCCCCGCCGCCGAAAACATCCCGCACGACTTCATCGATCCGCTCCAACCCGACGCCCGCACGGACAAGGTCAATGCTTTGCTCGTCGAGTGGCTGACCGGCATTGAAAAACAGGCCACGGATTAACACGGATAAAAGGCAGGATAGTGCC
>CAYQMP010000174.1:0-4626 GCA_964418615.1 uncultured Chthoniobacter sp.
CAGCCTCGACGACATGAACGCGCTCTGCGCGGTCTACGGTCCGGGCCCCATGGCCCTTATCCCGGACTACATCAAGCGCAAGAAGGGCCAGACCAAGATCAACTACGATCACCCGCTGCTCGAGAAGGTGGCCAAGGAAACCTACGGCATCCTCATCTACCAGGAGCAGGTCCAGCAGGCGGCCAATCTCTTGGCCGGCTACAGCCTCGGCCAAGCCGACCTCCTGCGCCGCGCCATGGGCAAGAAGGACAAGGAAAAGATGGCCAAGGAGCGGGTCAACTTCATCGCCGGATGCAAGGAGCACAACGACATCCCGGAAAAGAAAGCCACGGCGATTTTCGACCTGCTGGAAAAATTCGCCGACTACGGATTCAACAAAAGCCACAGTGCGGCCTACTCGCTGATCAGCTACCGCATGTGCTGGCTAAAAGCGCACTACCCGGTCGAGTTCATGTGCGCGGTTTTGAGCAACGAAGTCGACGACACGGACAAAATTTCCTTCTACGTCGACGAAGCCAAACGCATGGGCCTGGACCTTCTCCCGCCCGACCTGAACAAAAGCCTGCTCAAATTCGCGCCCGAAGAACACGAGGGCAAAATGGCCATCCGCTTTGGCCTGAGCGGCATCAAAAACGTTGGCGAAGCAGCCATGGCCGACGCCGTGGCCGAGCGCGAGGCGCGCGGGCCGTTCGGTTCGCTGGAGGATTTCGCCGCGCGCATGGACCCGCGGGCGGTCAATCGCAAGTCGATGGAATGTCTGGTCAAATGCGGTGCCTTCGACTTCACCGGCGAGGAGCGTGCCCAGATGGTTGAGGACCTCGAGCCGGTGCTGGCGGCCAGTGCCTCGGCCCATCGCGACCGCAACGCCGGACAGCAAAGCCTCTTCGGCGATGAAGGCATCGCGGTGACAGCGCGGGGTGGGGGACGTCGCCGCGCGCGACCCTTCACTGAAGCCGAGCTTCTCTCTTTTGAAAAGGAACTGCTCGGTTTCTACGTCACCGCGCATCCGCTCGATCCGTATCGCGAGTCGCTCGACAATCCCAAGTTCACCAAAGTCTCCGCGCTCGAGGAAATGGACGATCGCGCCACGGTCACGGTGGCCGGACTGCTCGACGCGGTGGAGAAAAAGTTCACCAAAGCGAGCGGCAAGCCCTGCGCCTTTCTCACGCTCGAGGACTTCACCGGCAAAGTGGAAGTGCGCGTGTGGAGCGAGGCCTTCGAGAAATACACCTCGCAACTGGTGGCCGGCAAAGTGGTGCAAATCACCGGCCGCCTCGACAAACGCGACGACAAGCCGGCGGTCACCGCATCGGAGTTGAAATCGGTCCCGCCGGGCGAAGGCCACGAGCCCCCGGTCATCCTCCGCCTGCCCGCCGGCCGGGCCGGACGCCGGGAACTGGAGGACCTCCGCTCGGCCGTCCTCGATTTCCCCGGACGCCGCCCGCTGGTCCTCGAATTCGTCGCCCGCGACGGCAGCACCCGCCGCGTGCGCGCAGCCGACCAGTTCAAGGTGGGGCGGGAGGAGCAATTGCGGGCGGCCCTGAACGGATTGCTCGTTCCCTGACCCCCGGCGAAGCGGCGCTTGCCGCGGGGGCGGCAAACGTGTTTCTTGTCCGGTCGAGTTTCGTTATGGCGCTCATATCTGAAGAAGCGGCGGAGGAAAGCACCCCGATATTTGTCCGGCCCGACTGGCTGGTCGCCTTGGTCGCTGCCCTGATCAGCGGCGCGGTTTATTTTTACACCGCGCAGCCCAATGTCGGTCTGCTCGACTCCGGCGAGTTCATCGTGGCCGCCCAGCATTTCGGGGTGCCGCACCCGACGGGATATCCGCTCTGGACCCTTCTTGCCTGGTTGTTCCAACTCCTGCCCTTGGGCAATGCCGCTTGGGAGATCAACCTTTTCAGCGGTTTCTGCGGCGCTTTGGCCGTCGGGGCGACCACCTTGCTCGCCTCGAGCATGCTGCGTTGGATGATGCCGTGGTGGGGTGAGGGGAAAACGGGCACGCCGCTCGTCCGCGCCCTCATTGCCCTGACCTTCGGTCTTCTTTTTGCCTTCAGCTTTTCGTTCTGGACCCAGGCTGTCATTGCCGAGGTCTACACGCTGCACGGTCTGCTCGTGGCGCTTTTTGTCATATCGCTTTACTGGTGGGTGCGTCGCCCCTCGCGCGACCTGCCCATCCTCGCCTCGTTCTTCACTTTCTCGCTCTGCATGAGCAACCACCACCTCACGTTGGCCCTGGCTCCCTTGCCTCTGCTCGTGCCCTTGCTCATCCGCCGCTCGGTGTTCTGGGAAGTGCTCGTTGCCTCGCTGGTCAGCGCGGCGCTGGTTTATCTCGGCTTCGCTTGGCTCTCCAACGACCAGACGACGTGGTCCACGGCGATGCGCTTTTTCTATTTCGCCATGCTCGGGCTGATCGTCCTGCTCGTGCTCAAATGGCGCCGCACCGACCTGCGCGTTGTGCTTCTGGTTCCGCTCGCCGTCATTCTCGGACTGCTGCCCTACGCCTACATGCCGTTTGCCTCATCGACCAATCCGCCGATGAATTGGGGCTACACCAGCACGCCGGAGGGGTTCTTCTATTCGATCAACCGCACGCAATACGCCGGCAGCCTCTCCGATCTCGTGGTCCGCACGCTGGGCAAAGGCATGGGCACCGCGCCCGAGAAACCGCCGGAGCCGGAGGATCCCAACCGTGTTTCCACTTTGACCATGGGGCGCGAATTCGCCGCGTTTTACCTGCGCAAGTTGGTCGAGAATTTCACCCCTTGGTCGATCATCGCCGTGCTCGGCGCCGTCCTGGGCATCCTGAGGCTTCCGCTGCGGCAACGCACTTTCCTTTATCTGCTCTTCGGCGGGTTTCTGCTCGCCGCATTTCTCCAGCCGGTCATGGAGCGCACGCAGACGACGATCGACGCTTGGTCGCTGCAATTTCCCTACCACGGCTACGCCTACCTGCTCTTCGCCCTGCTCTGCGCGGCGGGAACGGGATACGTCCTGGCGCGTCTGATGGCCAAGCGTGGCGTGTTGCGTCAGGCCGCGTGGGCTCTTCCGCTCCTCCCCCTCTGGACCGGCATCCAGAACGCGCCGCTTTGCAGTCAGCGCGACCACTGGTTTGGATGGCACTACGGGCACGACATGCTCAAGGACCTGCCGAAGGACGCCTTCGTCTTCGGCGGCACCGACCCGGGGCGCTTCGTGCCGACCTACATGATTCTCGGCGAAAGCTTCGTCGATCCGAAACACCGCCGCGATCCGGACTTCGACCGCCGCGACCTCGTCATTGTCACGCAGAACGCGCTGGCCGACGCTTTTTACCAGAAATACATCCACGACCATTACGCACCGGGACGCCCCAAGGCGGAGGGTTGGTTCGAGAAGTGGCTCGGGCGCGACGAGCAGTATCCTCCGGACGATACCATCATGCCGAGCGAGCAGGAGCTGATGGAGATCGTGCGCAATGTGTCGATGAATCTCCCGCCGGGGGCCAATCCGCAGGATCCGAATGTCGGCATCCTCTACCACGCGGCCATCGCGCAGTGGATTTTCGAGAAGAACAAAGACAAGCGCGAGTTCTTCATCGAGGAGAGTTTCCCCATGGAGTGGACTTACCCCTACGCGGTGCCCAACGGCCTGAGCTACCGGCTCAATCCCGAACCGCTGGAGACGCTGCCGCCCGAGGTGGTTGCGGAGGACTTCCGCTATTGGAACGAATACGTCGACCGTTTGCTCGGGGACAAAAATTTCCACGAGGACTTCGATGCCAAGCGCTCGTTTTCCAAACTGCGCAACTCGACCGGCAACCTCTACCGCGCGCGCCGCATGTGGGCCGAGGCGGAGCGCGCCTACCGTCAGGCCTTGCAGCTCCACCCGAACAACATGGAGTCGCTCGTCGCCTTGAGCGACATCCTGCGCGCGCAGAAGCGTTGGGATGAAATGGCCGAGATCTGGGACCGCGCCATCCAAGGCGACCCGAACAACCGTGCGGTCCACGATGCCCGCATGCGTGTGACGCGCCTGCGCGAGGCCGACCGCGAGATCACCGCGTTGCGCGGAGAGTTGGCGGCCAACCCGCAGAATCCCGAGGTCGTATCCGCCCTCCTGCGTCTTTACATCGAGACCGGACAGCCCGATCTGGCCCGCACGCAGCTCGAGGAGTCGTCCACCGCTTTCGGCGACAATCCCGACTTTCTCAAATTCGCCGTCGATTTCTGCAACACCAACGGTCAGTGGCAGGCCGGCCTCGGTCCCGCGCGCAAGCTGGCTTCCATCGCAACCAACGACCCGGGTGTCCTCCTCGCCCTGGCCCGTTTCGAGTTCGCCAACCGCGACATGAACGCCTTCCTCAACACTGCCCGGCAGGCGGTGCAACTCGGCGGCGTGCAGGCCCGCGCCGCACTGGCCAACGACCCGATGTATGGCATGGTGCGGGGCACGCCGGAATTCCGGCAGCTCATCGGCCAGTAGGCCGGACACCCCGCCGCGAGGTTTTGTTCTTTGCGGGGACCGGACGATGGGGGATAGTGCTATTTCTTCATTTATGGGTTTCAACGAGTTGGGGTTGTCGGATGCGGTGGTGCACGGGGTTCAGTCGATGGGATTTGTCGATCCCACGCCGATCCAGTTGCG
>CAYQMP010000175.1:0-4615 GCA_964418615.1 uncultured Chthoniobacter sp.
GGCCGAGCCCGTGCCGGACAATCCATGAACCCCGCGTTGCCGGCTCCGTTCTACCCGGAACGCCGCCGCAGCCGCGCTGTTCGTGTCGGGAAAACCGTCATCGGGGGCGAACATCCGGTGCGGGTGCAGTCCATGCTGACCTGCGACACGATGGACACCGAAGCGTGCGTGCGTGATTCCATCGCTCTGGCCGACGTCGGGTGCGAGATTGTCCGGATCACGGCGCCGACGGTTAAGGACGCGCGGAATCTGGAGGCCATCCGCGACGGTTTGCGGGCGAGGGGTTGCGACGTGCCGTTGGTGGCCGACATCCATTTCAAGCCGGAAGCGGCGCTCGAGTCGGCCAAGTGGGTGGAGAAGGTGAGGGTCAACCCCGGCAACTACGCCGACTCGAAGAAGTTCGCGGTGCGTGAATACACCGACGAACAATACGCCGCGGAGATCGGGCGGATCCGCGAGAAGTTCGCGCCGCTGGTCAAGCTTTGCCAAGAGCGCGGGATCGCCATGCGTATCGGGACGAACCACGGCTCGCTGAGCGACCGTATCATGAACCGCTACGGGGACACCCCGCTCGGCATGGTGGAAAGCGCGTTGGAGTTCGCCCGCATCGCCCGGGAGATGGACTACCACGACTTTGTTTTTTCAATGAAGGCATCGAACCCGAAGGTGATGATCGCGGCTTACCGGCTGCTGGTTGCGCGGCTCGCCGCGGAGGGGCCGGATTGGAATTATCCGATCCATCTCGGGGTGACCGAGGCGGGGGACGGGGAGGACGGCCGCATCAAGAGTGCCGTGGGCATCGGGTCGCTGCTGGCCGACGGGATCGGGGACACCATCCGGGTCAGCCTGACCGAGGACAGCGTGCACGAGATTCCCGTGGCCAAAGAGTTGGTCGCGCTCTTCGGCGGCCGGTGCGAGGGATGGACGGGCCAAGCGGAAGTTCCGTTCGATCCCTATTCCTACGCGCGTCGGGCGAGTGAAAAGCTGGCCATCGACGGGATTGTGCTGGGCGGCGACGAGGTTCCGCGGGTGGCGGTGACGCGCCGGCATTTCGATGCGGTGGCGCACAAGCTCGACGGCTTGGGCGACTTCCAGCCGGAGTTGGTTTACGAGGATTTGCCTCTGGCCGAAATCGACCCGCGGGATACCGCGGCCGTGGCGGAACTGAACGGGCGGACGGAAGCTTGTCTGGTCACGGTCAAGGACGGTGTCGACCTGCCGGTCATCGCCGCGTTCCGGTTGCTGGCGTCCAAGGCCGATCCGCGTCATCCGATCCTGCTCAAGGACACTCTTGATCCGCGTCCCGACCCGCAAGCGCCGTTCGTGCGCACGCTCTTGGCGGCCAGTGCACGGTTGGGATCGCTGCTTTGTGACGGGATCGGGGATGCGGTTTTGCTTCGCACCGAGGATGCTCCCGGACAAACGCTGCGTCTGTCCTACAACATTTTGCAGGCGGTCGGTGCGCGCATTTTCAAGACCGACTACGTGGCGTGTCCGAGTTGCGGGCGGACACTTTTCAATCTCCAGGAGACCACCGCACGGATCAAGGCGGCAACGGAGCACCTCAAGGGTGTGAAGATCGCCATCATGGGATGTATCGTCAACGGGCCGGGCGAAATGGCCGATGCCGATTTCGGCTACGTCGGAGGGGCGCCGGGGAAGGTGAATCTTTACGTGGGTAAGAAGGCGGTGAAATTCAACATTCCGGAGATGGAGGCGGTGGACCGATTGGTCGACCTGATCAAAGAGCACGGGCGCTGGGTGGAGGCGCCGCGGCAAAAGCCGTAGGGCCGGCGTCCCCGCCGATGAAACCGCCTACTGCCAAGGGGCGGGATCGATGTTTTCCAGTTGGCGGCGGGCTTCGTCATAGCCGCGCTTGATGGCCAGCTCGAACTGATCCCATTCAAGGAGACCGATGTCACTGACCGGCGCTTCGACGTAAAGATCGGCGGCCGAGCGCCAGTATCGTCCACTGATCCGGCTGTGCAGGATGACCGAGCGCATGATGATGCCGATGGCATTGGGGTCGTCCGGTTCGCCGTCCTTGCCGCGACCCGAGCCGCCCTGATCGCAGGCGATGATGCGGCCGGCACCGGCCTGCTGCAGGACATCGGCGGGCAGGTTGTTGACCACACCGCCGTCGACGAGGAGGTCGCCGTTTTCCATCTGGGCCGGAGGAAAAACGCCGGGGATGGAGACGGTGGCACGCAGGGCCTTGAGCAGGGGGCCGCTGTTGTGGATGTTTTCGCTCGGGTTGGTGATGTTGGCCGAGACGCAGAAGAAACCCTTCCAGCAATCTTCGATGTCGATATCGGGCAGGAGATGGGGGAGCAGGCGGTCGAGTTTGCGTCCGGAGAGCAGCGAACTGCGCGGGATGAGGCGGTAATCGTTTTTGGTCGGATTGGTTTTGACCATGATGCGGAAGCGGTCCATCAGGTCATCGAGCGGGAGGTCGAGCGAGATGCCCGAGGCGACAATGGCGCCGAGGCTGGTGCCGGCTGCGGTGTCCAGCGGGATGCCGTGCTCGCGGAGGGCGCGGATGACCCCGAGGTGGGCGAAGGAGCGCGCGCCGCCCCCGGCCAAGGCAATGCCGACGGCGCGTCCGGTCAGCCACCGTCCGAGGCGTTCCCAATCCTCACGGGAATTTTCCCGCAGGTGGAAACGCGACGATGCTTGGGAGGCGGCGGTGGCCGCCGCCGTCCCCCGCGGCGGGGTGGAGCCGTCGGGATGCAGAACGAGCAGGATGCGGCGCAAGCTGTCGGGCAGGAGCCCGGGCGGCAGCGAAGGGATATGACCGGGCCGCGCCAGGATGAGGACGGCATCGGCACTGCGCAGGATTTGCCGGTTCCAAGTTTCATCGGACGCATCGCCGGCCATGACGAGGTGGGTGGTAGAGGCCTCCTTTTCGTTCAGCCAGATGGCGAGCATATGACGCCGGTCCGTTCCGCGGTCGGAGCCCGGGGCTTGGTCCACGGTGGCCAGCATGGCGGAGTGTCCGCGGCGGCGGATTTCCTCTTCGAGTTTGCTCGCGATGCCGACCGCATGGCACGAGGGGTCGGCGGCAAGGACGGCGATGGAAAGGCGTTGCTTCTCGAGCGAGCGCGGACGGTTGGCGCGCTGGATGCGGTCGAATTGCACTTTGGCCACGTGGATGACGGTCTGGGGGCAGGCACGGGCCAATTCGTTGAAGGTCGGGCGGTCGAGTCCGGCCAGAACGCAATCGCGAAGGGCGTGGACTGTGGCCGAGCGGACATCGCCGGTGAGCAGGGCCATTTCGCCGACGGTCTCGCCACGGCTGATGTCCCCGACGGTGCGTGTTTCGCCGTCATCTTCGCGCGTGGCGCGGAGGCGTCCGCTGACCACGACATACATGGCATCGGCGCTGTCGCCTTCGCGGAAAAGGACTTCGCCGGCGGCCAGCTCTTTCCAGCGAATGGCCGGGAGGAGTTTGTCCCAGACTTCGGCGTCGAGGCCGCCGAGTTCCTCGTTGAGAACTTCGCGGAGGAGAGCGGCGTGGGATTCTTGCAGGCGCGGGTCGATGTCCACCGCCGGATGTTCTAAAGGGGGCGGCTCAAAGAATCAACCAAGTGGCCAAGCCGAGGAAGAGGCCCATGCTGACGATGTCCGTCGCCGTGGTGAGAAAGATGCTGGAGGCGGTGGCCGGGTCGGCCCCGAAGCGGGAGAGGATCATGGGAACCAAAGCGCCGGCCGCACCGCTCATCACGCAGCTGCCGACCATGGCGAGAAAGACAATGAAGGCCAGCATCCACGCGTCAGGGTTGCCCTGCCAGAGAGCGAAAGCGAGCATGCCGAGGGCGGCGGTGACGCCCACCAAGGCGCCGTTGGCCAGACCGAGCAGGGATTCCTTGGCCACCACAGTCATGCCTTTGCGCGTTTTGAGTTCGCCGAGGGTCATGCCGCGGAGGGTGACGGCGAGGGCTTGGCAACCGGTGTTGCCGGATTGACCGGAGAGGACGGGAAGGAAGACGGCCAAGGCGACGACTTGGGCGATGGTATTTTCAAAAATGCCGACCACGAAGGCGGCGAGGAAGGCAGTGAGCAGGTTGAGCTGCAGCCACGGGTGACGGAAACGAAGGCTGCGCCAGAGCGGGGTGGCCAGGCGCTCTTCTTTTTCCACGCCGACCATCGATCCGGCTTGGGCCGTGAGTTCGAAGGCTTGGGCTTCGGCCAAGGATTGGCCGCGGACCAGGCCGACGAGGCGTCCGTCGGCGTCGCACACGGGATAGACCGGGTAGTGGCGGCTGAGGGTCGACTTCATGGCGTCGAGCAGCGGCATATCGGGGGTGAGGAAAAACGTATCCCGCAACATGAGGTCCTTAAGGCGCGCTTCCGGCGGATTGAGCAAGAGGTCGCGCATGGTGATGACGCCGTCCAGCTTTCCATCTTCGCCCGTGACGAAGCAGTAGGTGATGAACTGGTGCTTGGTCAGCTCCTTGAGGTCCTCAACGGTGGATTGCACGGTGGCCTCGGGACGAAAGACCGCGGTGGGCGGTTCCATCAGGCTGCCGACGGAATCCTCCGGATAATGCGCGTCAAGATGCCAGCTTCCGGCGATGTCCGACGGAGTGGCCGCCATGATGGCGCGGACTTTGCT